>DATAHE010000591.1:0-5330 GCA_036263355.1 Steroidobacteraceae bacterium
ACTGGCATTGATGCTGCAATGGCATCACTTGCCAAACAACGTAAGGTGGAAAACAAACGATTGAATATGAAATCAATCCAAGAGCTTTCACGGCGGCTTAGAGAATTCAAAACGGAATCGATGAAGCCAAGAACACAACCATGTAAATGTGCGGTTACTACGTAAGTAGCAATGAGCGATTTACCTGACGCCAAATGTTTCGGGTAGGCGGTCCTATAAAACTTGTGATACATGCAAAAGCTCATTGTAGTCCGACGCTGACACAGGCGCCTCACTACTCACCATAAACCTTAAAAGCGAGATACAACACACACTTTGTTGCTATTCACAAACTCAAGCACTATTAATCTCGTTAGTAAATCGGGGCATACTCCGTGAAGTTATTCGAGTGTTTTGAATCCCACACGAAGAAGCAACGTTTATGACTCGTCCCCCTACGGAAGTTACGCCACCCAAGGCCACTTCGTTCCAATTAAGTATTGGTTGGCACCTCGGTATTGCCTTCGGTGTGGTTGCCGTATTGGCCATCATGGCTAACGTCATCGTTGAGCACGGTGAGTCCATTATCAAGACCATCACTGTGTCGCGCCCTGCCAACGTTATCGATGCGCAATCGCTAGCTGTCGTCGCCGATGCGGAGCAACTGCGAGCCGCTTTGAATGCCATTACGCCCGCCATACGGGCGCGCATCCAGCTCGATAAACCAGAAACCAATTTGCTAGTCACTCAGGCACAAGCAAGGCTCAGTCAGCAGCTCGCTGCATATGTGAACCCGCGCTCTCAAGACGCAACTGTAGGAAAACTAAAAGCTTCCATCACTGAATTCAAGAACAGTGGCGACGACTTAATAACACTGACAGAAAAGCGCAAGCGCATCTCTCTTGAGTACTCCGCACATATTGAAGCGATGAACGAGAGAATGAAACGGTCACTCGATAGTGCCTTTAAACTTTTCGGTCGTGTTATGGCACGTCAGTCACTCATAAGGTTAAGCAATCAGCTCGATGAAATCCGCCGTCGCTTTAGTGAGCTGCAGACAGCTCCTTTAGATGATCGAATAGCAATGGATGCGCTCATTGCAAGCGAAGAAGCTTTTAACCAGTCGTTACAGAGTAATAGAAAAAGTCTGTCTCATTCTGAAGGAGCGGCGTGGGTCAACGCCATGGACAGCGATTTCGCTCAGATCGTGACACTACCAGCAATGCTCACTGACATCAGAATTCAATTGCGAAGTGCGGAGACACGCTTCAACCGACTGGATTTAGCAACTCACAAGTTATTGGCGGAAAGTCAAAGGCAGCTTCTTGTGCCACACAATCCGCATACTTCGGCAGACGAAACGTTGTCGGCCAATCCGATAACGACCGAGTCAACAACTGAAGTTCCTGCTATACCCCCTGCAGAGGAGTTAAAAACCCAAGCACAACCATCACCTGAGCTCAGTGGGCAGACCCCTACTACTACCATTACGACAACGGAGCGCACTCATCACCAACGTACTCTGATTGCCTGGTTATCTGTCATGACTGTACTGTTGGTACTACTACTATGCATACGCACGGTGCGCAGCGTGTTTATACCAGTGCGGGGCTTGTTACGCGGTATAGAGAAGGTAAAGGCAGGAGAAACTCTTCCTCCATTACCGCGTGGCACCATCAAGGAACTGAATAATCTGGTAAACGCTTTCAACTCCATGTCCGACGAACTGATCGCGGCACGCAAGACAATGATGGATAGCCAGCAGCAACTGGAATTGAAAGTGATCGAGCGAACCCGTGAACTTCAGGAACTGGCTGAACACGATCCGCTCACCTCATTACCAAACCGTCGACAGCTTTTTTCATTGCTGGAATCCAGCCTTGCAGATGCCGAACGTAGCAAGCATCTGGTCGGTATATTTTTTCTCGACATCGATAACTTTAAAAACATCAACGACAGCATGGACCATACGTATGGCGATCGCGTGCTGGTAGAAATTGCTCATAGGCTGCGCGAGTCAATTGCTGCCGCCGGGTTTGCAGCGCGTCTTGGCGGCGACGAATTTATTATCATTCTGAACAACGCCTCCAATCATCATGAAATAGTTGCTTTCGGACAAAGGGTACTGCAATCCTTCAGCCATGCTATCAAGGTCGATCAACGTGAGCTGATGGTCAGCGTGAGTATCGGCGCCAGCATTTATCCCGAGCACGGCTCTGCTCCCGATACCTTGTTAAAGGCTGCGGATGCAGCGGCATATCACGCGAAAGCGCTAGGTCGCAGTCAGTTACTGATGTTCACTCCCGATCTGCTAGAAGTTGCCGCAAACCGCTTTGCTATCGAGCAAGGCTTGCGTCGTGCGCTTCACGCCAATGAGTTTGAGCTGGTGTTTCAACCAGAATTAAATGCCGAGACGCTGGAAGTAGATGTAGTTGAAGCGCTGATTCGCTGGCGGATGCCGGACGGAAGAATAGCGACACCCGATGAGTTTCTGGCAATCGCTGAAGAATCTGGCTTGATCATCGATATCAGCGATTGGGTCTTGCACAAGGTGATCGAAACTGCAGCCCAGTGGCACCATGGTCCATGGCCCGCGGCGCGCATTGCAGTCAATGTTTCTCCGCGGCAATTAATGGATGAGCGTTTTGTCGGACGAGTCGATGTACTACTGCGTGAGTTCCGTTTGCCACCGGATTGCATCGAGATTGAATTGACAGAAAACGTATTACAGACTGGACCCGCAACACTAGCGGCCTTGTTGCGCCTGCGGAAACTAGGCATTGCCATTGCGCTTGACGATTTCGGTAGCGGCTATTCGTCACTGGCCTCGCTGGAAGAGCTACCACTAACACGAATCAAATTGGATCGAAGCCTCATCGCTAGCATCGACAGCAATGAACGTTCCTGGGCAATCGCCCGTGCCATCATTGGCTTGTGTCATGGGCTGGGAATACAGCTGACAGCAGAAGGCATTGAGCGAACTGAGCAGTTCGCCATGCTGGCATCATGCAAAGCCATGCATCTGCAAGGGTATCTATTTTCAAAGCCACTACACCATGATGAAGTCCTGGCGGCCTTACCAACCTTAAGTCACGCAGCACGGCAGGCATTGCAAAACATTATCCTGACTACTACACGTTCTAACGTAGTTGAAATGACTACCGAGTCATCTCGTTCCAGCGTTAAAGGTTATCGTACTTGATCGTGAACTTCGCGTGAGACTTCACAAGCACTGATGAGGTGCGCACTCGAAGAGCCAACATTGAAACTGTTTCAGTATCTTGATCGTTCAGTCGTCTGATATTGATCGGCATTGGTTCTCGCTGTTGCATAATGCAACTCATTGCAAGCCTCGCCATACACTTCAGCGATTTGTCCCCATGCATGCAGTATTGTGTGTATAGTCTGGACTGGTTCGCACCTCCTCTCTTTTTCCCTCCTTTGTGACCGCCCGCGCGTTCCGCGCCAGTTATCCCAAGGTCCGCAAAACCGAGCTTCTTCGAGCCAACAGGACCGCTTCGGTAGCACCGATGGTTGTCATTCATCAGTATGTCGCCGCCCATCAAACCGGGAACTTCGGCGCTTTCACATTTGGGATTTTTTATGAGCAAGATATTTGTTGGAAACCTGCCATTCACGGCAAGTGAAGCTTCCGTTCGTACATTGTTCGAACAACATGGAGCCGTTGATTCAGTTGCGTTGATTAATGATCGTGATACTGGCCGTCCCCGCGGCTTTGGATTTGTGCAAATGACGCGCGAAGATGCGTCACGTGCAATCCAGAATTTGAACGGCCACGAAGTCGAAGGTCGCCCTTTGAAAGTGAACGAAGCACAGGACAAGCCACAGGGTGGTGGCAGCCGTAACGGTGGTGGTGGCTATGGCGGTGGCGGCAACCGTCGTTGGTGAACCTGAATGTCTGCACGCATTATTTCTTTGCGTGTAACACCTGGTTGGGCGCAATCACAATGCGCCCAGCATGCAAACTGCCCAGATCATTAGGAAGATTTATTTATGCACACCGTGACACCTTACGACGTGTTTAATCACGCGAATCCAGCCTCCGTGAAAGAACGCCGCGATCTGATTAAACAGGAAGAAGCCGTGGTCCGCGCCGAACGAAACCGCCAACTGGAAGCGCAGCGCTCCATGTCAAGCCCAGCAGGTGAGCGCATCCGTCTTTGGGAGAAGTTGCATAAATTGCATTTGCCGCGCAATGCAGAACATAAGCTGCTCTCGATCATTGCCACAGAAACCGGATTGAATGTCACCGATATTCAACGCGAACAAATGCGTCGCAATGCCAGCAAGGCCGCCGCAATATAAAGAAAAACTGCGGCCGAATAATCTATTATTACTGTCAATTCTCGCGCTACTGGCAGTATCGTTGATTCCAACAATGAAGGGCCAGGGCAAGATTCTATGATGGACCCTATTGCTGATCGTCAATTCAGTCGTTTAACAGCTGCTGTTTGCAGCATCGCTTGTACTTCTCGTTACCAAACCCGGTAGCGACTGGTTCATAAAGCGTAACGAGTAGATTAATTCATTGCCCTGCTTCATCTTTCTGCAATCCAGCCATCCACACTTCATTGGCTTGTTCGAATGGTGAATCAACTTTAGCAAATACGTTGCTGTCACGCGCCATTTGTATCCACACACGCGTATCGTGATGACCACCCGCAACAGGTTGGTCTTTGCGGATTTGTTCAAACCACGAATAGATTTGCGAGTAATGCTCTGGGTGCGCACGTCTTATCCATGCCAGGCCGACCAGATCGGCAAAGGCTTCCTCACGTCGCGTATCACGCATCTGCCGCCTGACCTCGGTGTCATTACCAGTTGCACGGAAAGAATCTGTAAATCCAGCAGGCAAGGTGTGCCACACGCCATGCATGTATCGCCAGCAATGCGCCACTTCATGCGCCACCATGGCTTCAATGACGAGCCCGGCATCTTCGGTGGACACATCTTTAAGCGTGGCTTCCGCATTCGGATTGCCGCGCATCGATATCACCAGCTGACAGCGCCCCTCTCCAAAGCCCATCGCAATCGGCAGGTCATCAACACTGGCTTCCGGTTGCACAACAATATCAATCGGTAACTGCTGCTTCTCGGCATATTCCAGCACCGGCCATCCGGCACGAAGCCATTTCATTTCGGTTGCAGTCAATTCATCGGATCTGCAATAACCCGCTGATAATAACCACGCCAGTGCAAACAAATACCTGACCATAACGCCGCCGCAATTCGTTTAACCACGGCCCGAATATCAACTGGTTTTCACACAGATATTGTTCTGCGCGTCACACAAAGTGCGTCATTAATGTCGGCGATGTAGGAAATGTGAT
>DATAHE010000592.1:0-2857 GCA_036263355.1 Steroidobacteraceae bacterium
ACGGTCCATAGTTGAATCGAAGAAGGAAGCGCGTACCGCTGATCCTGAAGAACTGCTGCAGCACATTCGTGAGTTACGCAAACAAGGCAAAGAGAAAGAAGCGTTGAAGGCTTGGAAACAATTCCGCAAGTCCTTTCCTGACTATCCCATCGCGGAAGATGATGTGGCCCGCGGAGATAAGAACTAAGTCGATTTAGCGATCACCGCGTCGATCACGCATGCGCTCGCGAATACGTTGACGTTGCTCCGGAGACATCTGCCGCCAACGCTCTCGTTGTTCCGGACTCATGTTTTTCCAGCGTTGAATTAGTTCGCGACGACGCTCCGGGTCCATCTGTCTGAAGCGATGAAAGTTCTCGCGAATACGCGCCTGCTCTTCAGGAGGCAATGCACGGAAACGTTCATAGCGTTCACGCAAGCGTTCGCGCTGTTCAGGACTCAGATCGCGCCATCGCTTGAAACGCACTGAAGCTTCATTGCGTTGCTCTGGTGTCATCTGGCTCCAGCGCTCAGCACCTCGCGCCAATGCGTGCTGCCGATCAGGTGTCAATGCAGCCCAACGCTCGTGTTGTTTGGCAAGAATCTTTTGTTGCTCAGGCGAGAGTTGATCCCATGAGATGCGGCCTTCATCGGCGAGTACCGCAGTACTGATCAGCAATGTAATTAGGAGTAGTAGTGTTTTCATGGGCGGCTCCTGCCTGATACTGTTTTACCATCATTGCGATTGTTCACCGGTGCAACCGATGACATGCTCGAATGTTCGCTGTGCATCGTTGTATCTTGTTTCGCCTGATCAGCAAAGTCAGACCAATTGTCATCGCTATCTTCCATCTGGCCAAGATACTCAATGAAATCATCACTGATTTCGGCGGCTTTCTCGGCAAAAGCCAGCGATGCAACGCCTGCCATTAGCCCAGCAAGCAAGCGCGTCTTGCGAGTCGATACTGATCGCGGTGATGCAAGCTCCATCGATACCAGCGAGTGATTCATCAACCCGCTCCGTTCTCGCCTGCATCGACATTGTCCAGCGAATCATAGAAGTCGACGTCCTGCAGCAAATCGATATCTTCATTCGATGCAATGATTTCCATGTCTTCCAGAGGCGATAAAGCCTGTCCGGATGAATTGATGGTGCCTGGCATGAAACGAAATGCCATCGTCGCCACCAGCGCCAACGCTGCAACACTGCCAGCAGGCATTAACCATCGCGGCATCGCTGCTGTCTTTTCCTTGCGCACTACATTGAGTGCAGCCTGACGAGCTTGATTAAGACGCGACAGCGTATGCGCATCGAGTGATGCAGTTTGTTGATCGAACACGTCGCGTGTGCGCTGTTCCAGCGCGCCGTTATTTTTGTCTTCAGGTGTGTTCACCATGCATCTCCCAATTTCTCGCGTAGTGTATGTACAGCCCGCGAGTAATGCGTCTTCACGCTGCCCTCAGAACAACCCATTGCAGTGGCTGTTTGTGCCACATCCAGCCCTTCGAAGTTGCGCAAGCAGAAGGCCTGTTGTTGTCGTGCTGGCAGTTCATGCAATGCGGTTTGCAGCGTAACCATTGCGGACTTCAACATCAATTGTTCGCTGGGACCATGGCCAGTTTCAGGCACAGCCTCGTAAGGATCGCCCGATTCTTCATTGTCGGTAAAGTTGCCCGGCAACCAGCCGAACAGCTTGTTTCGAACCATGCGGCGACGCTGCCAGTCGCGAATCCGGTTATTCAAGATGCGATAGAACAGCGGTCGCCACTCTTCTTCTGGCCTGTCGGCGTAGCGGCGCGCCAGCTTGATCATGGCATCCTGAACAATGTCCAACGCCTCGTCAGCATCGCGCACGGAGACACGCGCGATCTGGAAAGCCCGTTTTTCCACGCTGGCCAGAAATTTGTTAAGTGTTTGAATCTGATCCAGGGTTTGCTCCTCCCCACACACAACCACAGCCACATAAGAGGCTGGCAGCGATGCAGATTGCGCAAGGGTATCAAACATAAGCGACGAATGAATACACAGATATAATGACCGATGTATTCAAGAACGGACGTTAGCCGAAACGGTTGACGTGACCTGATCCACAAATGTCCGCCATCCTCCATTTTGCCATCGATACGCCGCTGCGCCGGATATTCGATTACCTGCCTCCCGTCCAGAGCTCGCACCCGATACGTCCTGGCCAGCGCGCGTGGCTGCCTTTCGGCAAACGCCGTGTTGTGGGCGTATTGATTGGTCAAAGCACTCATTCCGATGTGCCGCCATCCAAACTCAGACGTGTTGCAGAATTAATCGACGCAGAACCGATATTCGACGAGGTGTTGCTCAAGTTGCTGCAATGGACAGCAGACTATTATCACCATGCGATTGGCGAAGTACTTGCTGCTGCCACGCCGATTGCGTTGCGCGATGGCGCACCGCAGTTTGCCAGTGAGATTCACTGGCGACTGACAGCACTGGGCAAGACCGAAAGCGCATCGATCTCACCACGTGCCACCAGATTGCAGGCATTGTTATCAATACTCAGCGATGAGCAACTTCATTCCGATGAAGTGATGAGTGAACACCGAGATGCATTGCGAGCTTTACTCAAGCGTGGCTTTGTTGAGCGCGTTGCAGTCGAGTCTGCAGTAAGCAGCAAAGAGCCACACTTTGATGGCACATTGCCTACACTCACCACTGAACAACAACAGGCATTAGAAGTTGTCGTTACTGCCCTCGGAAGCTTTCGCACGCTCTTGTTGTACGGCGTAACGGGAAGCGGCAAGACAGAAGTCTATTTGCGTGCAATTGATGAAGTATTAAAACGCAATCAACAATCACTGGTGCTTGTTCCAGAAATTGCATTGACACCACAACTGGTTGAACGTT
>DATAHE010000593.1:0-2089 GCA_036263355.1 Steroidobacteraceae bacterium
ACGCCAACATCTGGGGCATTGAAAAGACGGACATTAGTCATCGTATCTACGTGACGGATCGTTACGGCATCGTATTGCTGGATTCTGCCAACGAGGCGATCGGTCAGGATTATTCCAAATGGAATGACGTATATCGAACCTTGCATGGTGAGTATGGTGCGCGCAGCACACAAGCCATTGCAGGTGACCCGATGTCTACGGTAATGCATGTTGCCGCACCCATTCTGGACGGTACGCAAATCATCGGTGTGGTCACCGTGGCAAAACCCAATCGCACCGTACAGCCTTACATTGATCGCACAAAACATCGACTGGCATGGTTTGGTGGCATGATCATTCTTGGTGGCATTGTCGCGGGTGCTTTGCTCGCAATGTGGCTGAGTTCATCCATTCGCCAGTTCACCGTGTATGCGAAAGCAGTGAGTGAAGGTCAGCGTGTTGATGTGCCCATATCGCCTAGTGGCGAGTTGACTCAGCTTGCCAATGCGCTGGAAAGCATGCGCGTGCAGCTGGAAGGCAAGGCCTATGTTGAACGCTATGTGCAAACACTGACACATGAATTGAAAAGCCCGCTGGCAGCGATTCACGGCGCAGCCGAATTGCTGCGTCAGGATATGTCGGCTGAGCAACGACAGAAGTTCATCGATAACATTGATACCGAGACGCATCGACTGCAGCAGTTAACAGAGAGACTGCTGAACTTGGCGATGATTGAGCAACGCCAGCATCTTGACGAAGTGAGCGAGATTAAAGTTAAAGAGTTGATCGAAACGGTAATCGGATCATTCAGCTCGCGTATTCGATCCAGAAAGTTGTCTGTAGAAGTTGCGACGGATGAAATGCTTTCAATTAAAGGTGAGCGCTTTCTTCTGCAACAGGCGCTTTCAAATCTGATCGATAACGCCATTGATTTCACACCTGACAGCGGATGGATTAAGGTATCTGCTATCTCAGACGATGTGCATCTATACATTCGTGTCTGGAACCAGGGCGAGTCCATTCCGGACTTTGCACTGCCGCGATTGACGGAACGTTTCTACTCGCTGCCAAGGCCTATCACGGGCCGCAAGAGCACAGGACTTGGATTGAACTTCGTCAAGGAAGTAGCGGAGTTGCACCATGGTTCGCTCACCGTCGGGAATGTTGATGAGGGTGTGGAAGCGCGCATCAAAATTCCTGTATGAGCCTTTCCTACCATCTGCGTAGTCGTATATTGACATGTGACAACCTGATAACGAGTACAACAATGGCTCCACAGATACACTGATCTCCACACATTCTCCATCGAATCTACACACTGCGTAGTCTGAACTATCCACACAATGCGCTCATGATTCACCATCAGGAGAATGTTCATGAACCGCAGTCTGTTATTCAAACTGGGCGCTATTGGCCTGCTTACTTTATTGTTGATTATTCCGCTGATACAGATCAGCAATGTGGTGAACGAGCGGCAACATCGCCGTGATGCAGTGGTGCAGGATATTGCACGTAGCTCGAGTTATAGCCAGACATTGACGGGACCGTTACTGGTGGTGCCGTATCGCAAGATCGTCAAGAATGTGATTGAAGATGCGACCACTCATACTAAGAAATTTGAAGAGCGTGAAATCACTGGCGAGCTATATTTTCTGCCTGACACGTTTAATCTCGAAGGTAGTGTAAAAACGGAAGAACGTTCTCGGGGGATATATGTTGCGCGTCTTTATCACGCCAACAACAAAATCGATGGCGCGTTCAAGATTCCGGCGAAGCTGGGCATTGAAGATGACTATGCCTCTTACGCGTTTGGAACGGCCTACATTACGTTGGGTATCAGTGACATTCGCGGCATTGAAGATACGTTGACGCTAAGCATGGACGAAAAGAATGTGCCGTTCGAGCCGGGCTCTTTCACCAAAGCACTTGGCACGGGTGTTCATGCCACGTTACTGGACTTTGATGTGCAAAATGCCAAGACTTACAGCTATCACATGCAATTGAAGCTGCAGGGAACTAGCGACCTGCAAATTACGCCGGTGGGTCGCACGACCAAGGTGGTACTTAACTCCGACTGGTCCAATCCGAGTTTTGCGGGTGAGTATCTGCC
>DATAHE010000594.1:0-2480 GCA_036263355.1 Steroidobacteraceae bacterium
AATGACACGTCTGTGGTCAATGCGCCATCAAGCCATGTGCCACGATCACCCACTTCAATATTCCACAGATACTCTGGTTGAAACAAACGGGCACTGTCAGGAACACTGCTACCAATGTTCACACCGCCAGCACGATAGCCGCGTGACACTTCGACATGCCACGCATGCGCTTTCGACCAATGATGCATCAGCGATAGATTGGCGCCGACCATGGTGTCCTTCACTGGATTGAGCGGTGTATCTGCATCCACATAGCTGGCGTTGCGTGACTCGACACGTGCACCCGCACTCAATGTCGTCGCAGTGGTGAAGTCATATTCGACTAATCCATACACCGCAACATTGGTAGCACTGAAACGACTGTTTGATTCACTGGCGCTGCCGACCGGGTCATATGATACGTCCTGTGCGAATTCTATATCACGATTCGCTTCACGAAGACCTCTTATATAGGCGCCTGATACCCAGCCAAATCGTCCTGCACGCGGCGTCGTGTCACGCGATATCAATCGAAGCTCCTGTGATCGTACCGTACGCACACGCGTGATATCGGAATAGTAGTTGTATGGACTATAACCAGTAGTATCGAGCCAATAGGGATTATTGCCCCAGTCATCATCGAAGCTGTACTTCACATCCATGGCGCTGTAACTGGAGATACTTTCAATCTTTGCGGCGGACCAACCATTGTATTGCAAGTTCGCAGCAATCGCCTTCGTGCGTTGCGCATCTCTGCCGGGATAATCAGAACGCGTAGTAAAAGAATTGTCAATGGACCAGCCATCGTAGCCATTGTCCTGATCGACATACATGCCGGTGAGTTTCAATTGCCACTCACCAAATTTAAATTTCGACTTGCCACGCAAAGTGGACTCATCTAGTCCATTAGTGTCATATCGATTCAAATAGATGTTGTGACGAAAGCCATTGCTTCGATAGCGCTGCGCCACCAGCCGGAATGCATCACCGCTTTCATTCAGCGGCCCACCGATGACTGCACCCAGACTGCCGGTACCATAACCTGCAACTGTCGCCTCACTACTCAATTCAAACTTTGATGTGGGGTCTTTGCTACGCATATTAATAAGACCCGCCATGGCGTTCGCACCATAGGTAATGCCTTGCGGACCACGAAGTACTTCGATCTGATCCATATCGTAAAGAGTGGCCACACCACCCATGCCGCTGAAGTCAATGTCATCCACCAGCAAGCCAACCGATGAATTGGGCTCGCCTTGAAACTGATCGATATCACCTACGCCGCGTATCTGAAAATAACGCGGACGAGAGGTAGCCGATGCCCAATTAAGATTGGGAATAAGACCAAGCACATCTTCAAAGTGTTGCTGGCCTGCATCCTTTAACGTTTGACTATCAATGACGGTAGTACTGTAAACAGTGTCGAGCAGCGTTTGCGGACGCAAGGTTGCGGTGACCAGCACTTCATCCAGTGAATCGCTGGACGAGATGACCGTATCGGCGTGAACAAGGTTGAAAGTAATGGTGACACTTAGCAGGCATGCAGAGCACGCACTGGCTAAGCGAGATCGAGACAAATAACGCATGACAGATCCTCATATTGAAAATGAAGATCCGATAGCTTGGCAAACAGAAGGAGAAGCGTTGAGAACAGAATCGCTGACCTACTTCCTACGCCGGTACTAACCGGATCAGGTTCTAAGGGTTCGCGGCTAACCGCGTCTCAGGCCATTCGGCCACCCCCAAGGCAAGCGCGATACTAACAGAACGGCGGTGGCATTCCACTATTGATGCGCTGCCATGTGGTTTTATGCATTGACGCCGAACAGTTCTTAAGCGATAAATGTCGCGGCTTTCGCCTTTATTCTAGAACTAAGGGAGCCCTGATTAATTAGGATATTTTTGTTGTGGCGAGGAAGGACCGCGCGGAGAACCGCTGTGTATATGCCGATACATGAGGATTCGAGCACGGAACTGACAAAGCCACGAGAAAAATAAACAATTAATCGGAGGATCCCTAGAACATATCACCGGAGTACTCATGCCCGCGCACTGCCGTTTATTTCATGTCGACGCATTTACCCGCACCCGCTTCTGCGGTAATCCTGCACGTGTCGTACTGAACGCAGACCATCTTTCCGATGAGCAGATGCAGAGCATTGCCACAGAATTGAATGGCGAAACCGCATTCGTGTTGTCGGCTGAATCGAATGATCACGATTTGCAAATCAGATTCTTTACTCCAAATCATGAAGTGCCTTTCGTCGGCCACGTAACAGTTGCAACGCACTACGTGCTTGCAAAGCATGGTTTGCGTGGTGGTGGCGTCGTGCGTCAACGTAGTAACGCCGGTATTGCCGAAGTTGCAGCTGATCAAGTTGATGGTGACTATCGCATTACTTTGTCTATTAGCCCACCATCACTTGGTCCCATCATTCCAGATCATCACCGTGCACAGGTGATGGATGCACTGGGTCTATCCAGCCCCTATATGCGTGAAC
>DATAHE010000595.1:0-2702 GCA_036263355.1 Steroidobacteraceae bacterium
GTGCTGCGAGATATTTTGCTTCAATTTCCACCGACGGAAATCACTAGCAATCGTTTGAGAACTCAAGCCGAAGCATGCCACTTGTACGCACACAGCTACCACAAAGACAACTGCGTACCTTCGATCACCGGCGGTACAAATTGCTTTGTATCTAGAGAATAACGTTCGCCGCGATTTAATCCTAAGCGTCCACACACGGTAACAAATCGCTTTGCCAGTAACTCTGCATAAATACCTTCACCGGTTTGACGGGTGCCGTAGCGTGGATCGTTATCTCTTCCGCCTCGCATTTGATTCAATAGCGACATGATATGTTTGGCTTTCAATGGCTCGTGGGTATTCAGCCAATCGCGGAATAGCTGCTTGACCTCATGTGGCAGGCGAACAATCAAGTAGCCAGCATGTTTTGCGCCAGCCTTCGCCGCAGCTTCGAGAATTTGCTCCAGCTCGCCATCGGTCAACAATGGAATCACCGGTGCGACCATCACGGTGACTGGCACACCTGCATCACTTAATGATTTGATGACACGCAAGCGCGCAGCAGGCGATGCAGTTCTTGGCTCCAGCGTGCGTTTCAGATCATTGCGCAGTGTCGTCACACTGATGGCAACTGAGGCCAATTTTTTCTTGGCCATCGCAGCAAGCAAATCGATATCACGCTCAATCAATGAACCTTTGGTCACGATACTCACTGGATGGTCGCAGGCGTGAAGCACTTCGAGAATGCCACGCATTACTTTGTAATCGCGCTCAATCGGCTGATAAGGATCGGTATTGGTGCCAATCGCTATCGTTTGACAGCGATATGTGGGCTTGGCGAGTTCTGCTTCCAGCAGCTTCGCTGCATCTGGCTTGTAAAAAAGTTTTGTTTCGAAATCGAGCCCAGGCGATAGGTTGAAGTAAGCATGCGACGGCCGCGCAAAACAGTAGATACATCCGTGTTCACAGCCACGATAAGGATTAATTGATTGGTTAAAGGAGATATCGGGAGAGTCGTTTCGAGTAATGATGCTGCGACTGGCATCTGCCTGCACTGTCGTTGCGAGCGGCGGCAACTCTTCATCGTCATGCACCCAACCGTCATCGACCGCAACGACATGCTTAAGCTCAAAGCGTCCGGCCGGGTTTGTCACCGCGCCGCGACCGGTATGCACCTGAGTGTCGTCATGCATTATCATGCTTTCTTTATACTGTGTTTTTATACAGTAGTAAAGCAACCAGGTGTTCACACTCCTTAAGCAGTTGTACACTGCGTCATAATCATCCAACGGAGCCTCTTAATGCTAGAGAAAGCGGTAGGACCAACAGGTCTTTCAGCCGTCGAACCTGTTGCATCAAGTCTGCGCCTTGTGGCGTTTCGGCGCAGGGCTGCTTTGACGGCCTGCGCCAATGCCAGGATTGGACGCTGCTTTCCAGGACACACGCCGTGAATGAAATGGTCATGAGACAGTGGGCTGCCCTGGATGGCTGTCTAGTTTTCCGCATCACGATGAATCGCGCACCGGCCGATGGCATACCGTCAGTCGCCACCGTGTTGTGCGAGTCCGGTACGTCCGAAACTCAACTTGTCACGATCACCAATGTACGGCCGACCCGGGCCTTTGATTTCAGATTTCGCTCGGGCTGCTATGTGCGCGGCTACCTGCAACAAAAAACTCCGGTGCATATCGACGGTGTCACCAACACCGCCATCTTTGCCGATATCCGATATGGAATGAAAGGGCAAAGCGATGAGCACCACTTCGAAGGCATCATGGCGGCGTGCCCAATACGTGGACCCATCCCACCCCCACCGCCGATTCCCTAGCCACCTGTGCCAATCGTTTTTTTGCCATCGCGGATGGCAAATCGATATCGCGTTCGATTAACGAACCTTTAGTCACAATACTTACCGGGTGATTGCAGGCATGCAGTACTTCAAGAATGCCGCGTATAACACGGTAGTCGCGCTCTATCCATAAAATAGGAATGCGCTAAGATTAATGCCCTCTTCATCCATGGACCATCATGATTCGCTCAAACATTTTAATGATTGGTATCGTTTGTCTGGCCACGCAAGCCTGTGCCGTTAGCGGCGCATCCAAGACGACATCGGAGATCGCGCAACTGGACTCGGGTCAATATCGCCTCAGTGCATCTTCATGTCGCCTGTCATTGGACGTCAACCCACAGGTCGGTGGCCGCATCACCAATTTGACCTATGAGGATCAACCAATCATTCTGCCTTACGCATGTAGCACTACACAGTACATGCCCTTTTCGGGCTGCAATGGATCCGGTTCAACTTTCTGGACCAGCCCGCAACGTGCATGGCCGAATGGTGGCTGGCCACCAATTGTCGCGCATGATGGTGGAGCATTTTCAGGAAAAGCGGACAAGAGGCATTTGCTATTACAAGGCGCGATTGACGAGGCATCGGGCACCAGCATCGATAAAGCTATTTCGATTGATGAACCGCGCTGCGCAATCAATCTGCAATACACCATTCATGCTGCGCGTGCATTAAAGACAGCACCTTGGGAGATCACTCGTGTATCGCGAGGTGGTCTGGCCATATTTCCATTAGGCGATAAAAGTAAGTTTGCTGATGTGCCATTGCAACCTTTTGTGAAAGTGATGAATGACGACATTGCATGGTTTGATGACACACAGCGTGGTGCGAAGCCTTCAAAAGGCGGCGAGAAGTTGATTGCTGATGGACG
>DATAHE010000596.1:0-4637 GCA_036263355.1 Steroidobacteraceae bacterium
CACGCAATCTACTGCAATGTTGCAATGACGCGGGCGTTAAACACTTCGTTTTCTCTTCGACCGCAGCCGTGTATGGATTACCTGCCAGCGGCGTGGCCAGCGAAGATTCTGCAACCGCACCGATTAATCCTTACGGCGCATCAAAGTTGATGACGGAAATGATGTTGCGTGATCTGTGTGCAGTCACACCCATGCGTCACGTGATCCTTCGTTATTTCAATGTTGGCGGCAGTAATCCTGATGGCCGCATTGGACACTCTGCCCCTACCGCAACGTTACTGACAAAAGTAGCGTGCCAACATGTGGTTGGCATTCGACCAGAGATAAAGGTATTCGGTACCGACTATGACACGCCCGATGGCACGGGCGTTCGCGATTACATTCATGTCGAAGACTTGGCGGCAGCTCATATCGATGCGCTGCGTTATCTGCGCAGTGATGGCAACTCCACTACACTGAATGTGGGTTACGGGCGAGGTTTCAGTGTGCGCGAGGTCTTGAATATCGTTGCCGATGTGAGCGGACAACCGCTAAAGATCGTTGAAGAACCACGTCGTGCGGGTGATCCCGCTACGCTGGTGGCAAAAGCTGATCGCGTACGATCGGTGCTCGGCTGGCAGCCCAAGTTTGATAATCTGAAAACCATCGCCGCCACTCAGCTTGCGTGGGAACGACACCTTCTGAAGCATCCCGAACTGCTGCAAAAATAAAATTGCTCTGTTACAGCAAGCTGGGCGCTGTTCTGCTGTGGAGCGAAAACAGCTTGCCCACCGCGTACTGCGAAGGCGTTAACAAGTCTGGCACATTCAAAACATTAATAGCTGTGTCAGATCGTGCCATCCCCTACAATGGCATAAATGCGTATCTGGCACCCGCGATCATTGACGGACTTGATGCTTATCGGCTTTGCGCTGGTGGCAGTACCATTGCTATTCGCCGTGATTGTGTCTGCAACCAAAGTGCGTGGTCTGGCCAATGAAAGCGCAGCCCTGGTGCGCGTCGGCGTGCAATCCACCCATCTCAGTCAGCAGCTGTATCAGCACGTCAACACCATGGAGCGCAATGCGCGACTGTTCCAGGTGTTAAAAGATGAATCCTATCTTGCCGTTTACGAAGTAGCCCGACAGCGATTTGATGAGACGTTGAAAAGCGTTGAGCGAACGCCCGAAGTTAACAAAGCCATTGTTGACCAGGTCGGGCAAATGCAGGTCAGCGATGCCGTATTATCAGAGCTTCTGCATGCACGAAATTCCGGCAATGAGCAAAGCCGCAATGCGCAGATCAACGAACAGTTCGCCAAACTGGCTGAAGCAGTGACTGCATTGTCTGCGTTGACTGGACAACAGATCGAGAATGGCCTGTCGCACATTCAAAGTTCCACCAACGAAACGCAGAACTATTTATTGTGGCAGGCCGTGGGCGTAATTGTGATTACCGCGGTCCTCGTCGGCATCTTTACATTGCTGATCATGCGGCCGTTGCATCAGATTGATCGTGCTATTGCGCAACTTGGTCAGGGAACGTTTGGCAAACAAGTTGTTGTTAAAGGCCCAACCGACTTGCGCAAACTGGGCGAACAGCTGGAATGGCTGCGTAACCGCCTCGTCGATCTCGCTCAGGAACGCAATCGTTTCCTGCGTCACATGTCACATGAACTCAAAACGCCATTAGCCAATATTCGTGAAGGCACGGAACTAATGGTCGAAGGTGTAGTGGGCGAGCTCAGCAGCGGCCAGCGCGAAGTCGTACAAATTCTTCGTGACAACAGCATTAAATTGCAACAACTGATTGAAAACCTGTTGTCGTTCAGTGCCTGGCAATCGCGTCATTCCGGTCTTGAGTTAAGCCATTTCCGTCTGCGGCCTTTGATCAAGTCAGCACTGGAGACGCATCAGCTCACGCTGCTGGCGCAACGAATTCATCTTGAATTAAACGTCGAAGACGTTGAATTGCACGCCGACCGTGCCAAATTGAAATTGATACTTGATAATCTGCTGTCAAATGCACTCAAATACACGCCGCGAGGCGGAACCATTTTTATTCGCGCCGGTACCAAGCAGAAACAATTACTTATGGATATTGCCGATACAGGTCCAGGAATTTCCAAAGCAGAACGAGCAGCAGTGTTCGACGCCTTCTACTCGGGGCGCGCGCCCGTTGCTGGCCATTTGAAAGGAACGGGCATTGGCCTGTCGGTCGTGCTGGAATTTGTGCAGGCACATAGCGGCACGATTGAGATTGTGGATGGTGAATATCCAGGCGCTCACTTTCGCGTGCGCCTGCCGCTGGCACCGGATGAGGCAGTGGCGGCATGAAGTCACTGTACATCGCATCCCTGTGCTTCATGGCAGTCACCTTCGCTGACCTTTGTTATGCGAAGGACAAGACACCGCCACCCGCTGCCAACACGGCTACCACTGCCGGAACGGCAGACGCGCATTTAACGCTGATGTCTGATTTGTCGGCTACCGACCCCGCACGTCAAAGTGATGTGATGTATGAAGTCGAGAAGAACTACACGCAGGCGCCGACAACTGTAAACACTTTGCGTTACGCCATTGCCCTCGCCGTTCCCGGACATCCCGCAAGCAACCCATTGCAGGCAAAGAAGCTGCTTGAGCAACTGCTTGCCACGCCAGAGCGTATGACTTCAGCTGAGAAGTCCGTCGCACAAACCATGTTGAATGTCTCAGATCAATGGCTAAAAATTCAGGCTGACAACCGTCGTTTAGCGGCGACAGTCGACGATAAAGTACATGCGCAAGCAAACTCGGATCGTCGATTGCAATCCCAGGCCGAGGAAATAGCACGTCTACGCCGAGCACTCGACGCGGCCCAGCAAAAGCTGGATGCGATTAAAGATATTGAGAGATCAATCAGTGAACGCAGCCCTTCGTCCCCTGGGACTCGTGACCCCAGTAACCGTGACACCCCAAGCCAAACGCAAACCCCGCCTGCTGGTCGTTGATGATGACCCGGGTCTACTGCGTCTGCTGACCATTCGTCTGCGTGCAGAAAACTACGAAGTCGAAGCGGTCGAAAATGGTCTCGCTGCTTTAGCTGCGTTAGCGCGAGTACGCCCCGATCTCGTGTTAACCGATCTGCGTATGGACCAGATGGACGGCATTGGTCTACTAAAGGAAATTCAGAATCGCGCACCCGGTTTGCGCGTCATTATTCTTACCGCTCATGGCACCATTCCTGATGCGGTTCAAGCTACGCAAAGTGGCGCATTCGCATTCCTGACCAAGCCCGTTGATAAGCAGGAATTACTGGATCAAGTACAAAAAGCTTTGAAGGTCTCTGGCTTTGCCGACAGCACCGAAGACTGGCGTGCGGAAATCATCACTCGCAGTTCGGTGATGGAAGAAAAATTATCGCAAGCACATATGGTTGCCGGTACCGATGCCCGTGTCATGATCATGGGTGAAAACGGCACTGGCAAAGAGCTGCTCGCTCGTGCCATCCACAAAGCAAGCGCTCGTCGCAGCAAACCGTTTATCAGTATCAATTGTGGCTCCATGGCGGAAAGCCAGCTTGAAAGTGAACTGTTTGGTCACGTCGCAGGTGCGTTTCCAGAAGCAGTTCGCGATCACCAAGGTGCGTTTGCCGCTGCCGATGGTGGCACGCTATTGATTGAAGAAGTGGGCGATCTACCCATGCGTCTGCAAGTCAAGTTGCTGCGTGTGTTACAGGAAAATCAGATTCGTCCGCTGGGTAGCAACGATGCTATATCCATCAATGTACGCGTCATGTCGACGTCACCTCAGGACTTGAAGCAGCTTATTGCGACGGGTGAATTCCGCGAAGACCTGTTCTACCGTCTGAACGTGGTGCATATCGATATGCCACCGTTGAGCCGACGCCGCGAGGACATTCCGTTACTGGTTGCCCATGTGCTTGAAAAGATTGCAAAGGAATCGGGTCAGCAACGTCACATCTATGCGCCTGAAGCGGTCGAACTGCTGGTGGGCGCAGACTGGCCTGGCAATGTACGCCAACTGGAAAACGTGGTTCGCCAGAACGTCGCTCTGTCGACCAGTCCCATCATCAGTGTTGAACTAGTGCAGGCAGCTTTAAGTGTCGGACCTGCACGCCTGCCTTCATTTGATGAAGCACGCGATGAATTTACTCGCAACTATCTTTCACAGATATTGCAGATCACTCAGGGCAATGTCAGTCAGGCAGCGCGTCTTGCTAAACGTAATCGAACGGACTTTTACAAGCTGCTAGCACGCCATGCATTAAGCCCGGATGAGTTCAAACAGCGATAAGCTCCGCGCTGCGGTTCATTGAAATCGTGTTGCTGATGTAACGGCTGAGAGGCATTGCTTCTCAGCCTTTTTTATTTGCCAAAACTTTCCCTGAAAAGCGTGAATGATCGACTAGAACCTGGCTCAAAACGTAGCGAGCAATGAAAGTTTGTGTCCAACCGGAGCGCAGGAGCCGGAGTGTATGTGAAAATACATGAGGACTCTGAGCACCGTATGGGCACAAAATATCGAGCGCAGTAATTTTGAGACAGGTTCTAAAAAGGCATCTTGCCGCCAAACGCCCGCATCAACTTACTCATGCCACCGCCTTTGGACATCATCTTCATCATCTTCTGCATTTCCTGAAAATTCTTGAAGAGCTTG
>DATAHE010000597.1:0-3450 GCA_036263355.1 Steroidobacteraceae bacterium
CACGCAAGGACTGCAGGCCATTGAACGCAATTCCAGAATCCAGGCACAGATGATTTCGGATTTGCTGGATCATGCCAGCATCGCGTTTGGAAAAATTCGACTGACTCCAGAAGCGGTTGATCCTTATAAAGCAGTTCGTGCTGCACTTGAAACATCCAGCTCTGCTGCTCAAGTGGCTGGCGTGCGTTTGAATGCGTCGTTCAGTGGCTGGGGCTTAACAGTCGATGCTGACCCGGATCGCTTGCAGCAAATCGTACTCAACCTGCTAAGCAATGCTGTGAAATTCTCCAACGCTGGCGATTCCGTTGATGTGGTTGCTGACCAGGTCGATAACTCGTTCCGTCTCACGGTCACCGATCATGGCAGAGGGATTGAAGCGAGCTTTCTGCCAAGAATATTCGAGCACTTCAGTCAGCAAGAGAACAGCACCACACGCAGCCGCGGTGGACTCGGTCTTGGTCTTGCAATTGTCAAACAACTGGTGGACCTACATGGCGGCTCCATTGAGGCCTCAAGCGACGGAATTGGTTTGGGTGCGACGTTCACCCTTACGTTGCCGCTATCCCAACGCGTTTCATCGACGTTAATAAGTGAGAGTCAGCTGTTGAGCACGTTGGACCTTTCAGCATTGGCAATTCTGGTCGTTGATGATGATGCGGACTCGCGCTTACTTACCACACGCATTTTGAAAGAAGTCGGTGCAACCGTCATTGATGCAGACAGCGCGGAGAAAGCCATTGCATTGATTGCTGAAAACAAGCCTGATCTTATCGTCAGCGATATCGGCATGCCGGAACAGGATGGTTATACAATGTTGCGCCGTTTGCGAAGCATGGGATATAGCCCGGAACAATTGCCAGCGATTGCCTTGACGGCCTTCGCCCGTGCGGAAGATCGCGCTCAGGCACTGGATTCAGGTTTTCAGGATCATTTGATCAAGCCGCTGGACCCGCAGGCATTGCTACGGCGCATCGCTTCGCTTCGTATACCGGAAGAAAGAAGTCCATCAACCAACGCTTGATGGCTCTCACAAACTGATGCGTCGATCAATCACGCGATGTTGAATCATCCAAGCGTCAAACAATGAAGCGATAACTGCTTAAGTTAGTCATGCGACTATTCATCCCACCAACGACACTCTTTGATGATTGGCAGGACGTGCAGTGGGAGCAGTTCTATTTACATTCTGTGCAGCGGGTTTAGCGGGCGCAGCATTGGCGCGACTACCAATGTTCTTCAGCTGATTGAGGTTGGCATGTGCGCGCGAGTTGCTGTTCGCTGCAACGTTGCGTGCATCTTGTTTAGCAGAAGGTAGCTGTGTGGACTTCATACCTGCATGTAGACGCACCATCAGTTCGGCTTCATGTCGTGACAAAGCACAGGTGTTCACGAGTTCTTCAACGGTGGCGCCATTGCGTGCAAGACGTGAAGCCACTTCGTAGCCACGTGGTGCTGCATTGGTCCGGCTTTTCGGATTCACTGTTTCATTTGCTGGGCGACGTGCTTCAACCATCGCTTTGCGTTCGGATTCAAAGTCAGGATAGCCTGCGGGCTTGGCAGCTGAAGTTGATGTAGCAGCGTAGTGAGCATGCGCTGCTGCCTGCTGATTCTGGTATTGAGCAATTGCAGGTGGTACCGGCGATGCAGAACCCATCTGCCCCTGTAACTGCAACAGTTCGGCACGGACCAGGTCCAGTTGTTCGAACATGCGTTGTGCATCGCGAGTGGTGTCACGCCTCCAGCGCAGAATCGCCCATGCCAGTGTGGCCAGAGCCAGTAACAGCACGATGCCGCGTGCGGCAATCATCATGAATTCGACGGATACAGAAGGCAGGTTCATCGCAAGTGCTCCTGTGAGGTACTTCACATTTTGCGAGCTGACAGCGATATCGAAAAGCCGTGTCAGCGCCAGAAATCCGGCGCTGACACATTTGCAGTCAACCCGATCAGGAATAAAGCAGAAAGCGTGCCAAAGCGTCCTGCCGCGCACTTGCATTTACCGCATTCAAAATTGCGTCACATCCGGCTGATAACCAACATCCAAGTACAACGTCCAAGTGCCTTCGATAAAAAGAAAACGTATCGCGCATAAAAACCAAACGATTCGATTTGGCTTATGAGTTACATGTTCTTCCCGTTTAGCGCTGGCTAACAAGCGAGCCGCAAAACGATAAATTGGGATTAGCAAATCAACGTGGGCGTTACAACCACCACCATAACGCGAGGGCATAAATGAAAACGATGATTGTCTTGATGCTGGCAATGCTGGCAGTTCCGATGGCATACGCCGATCAAAATAATTTGGTAGCACCATCCTGCGTGGTCGAGGGAAAAGTGGTCTGCCTTCTGGAAACATCAAAGCGCACACAACTGCCCAATGGTCTGGCGCACTACGAATGGACTTTGAAAGTGGGACCGGGTCAGTTCGACAGAATCGGTCTGCATCGCATCGTCAAGGAGTGGCGCCCGTATTCACCGCTTGGCACTACGCAGGCAACGATGCTGGTGCACGGTGATGCCTATGGCTTCGGTGCATTTATCGCCAGCCTTCAATCGCAGGTGGTACCTCATGATCAATCGATTGCCGTGCAAATGGCGATCAGCGGTATTGACGTGTGGGGCATCGACTTGCGTTGGACTCGCGTGCCCGCGAACACGACCAACCTTAACTTCATGGCGAACTGGGGTGTCGATGTTGATCTCAAGGATCTGGATATCGCCGTTAACTTCACGCGTAACTTTCGCAGATACGAAGGCAGCATTGATAGGCAACTTAACTTGCTGGGCTGGAGTCGTGGCGGCCAATTAGGTTATCTCTATCTGGCAAAAGAAACGCAGAAGCAGCCACTGAAGCGCAATATCAAATCATTCATTCCCGTAGACATCCTGTTGAAGACGGACAATGACACCATTCGTCAATCGGCCTGCACATACAGTGACTTGCTACGTTCTCAAATCGCAAATGGCCAGTACTACGACGATTCTGGATTAGCCACACAGAACATCGCAGCGTTAGCACAGTTCCTTCCCGATGAAGATTCACCCATCATGCCGGGATTAACCAACCGTCAAGTGGCGTTGCTGTTTCTAAGTTCCACTTATTTATTAGTACCACCCGGCACTGCGGGTACACCGTGGTATCACTTTAACGGTGGAAAATTTGATGACACCGGATTACCCGCTGATCTGGCGTTCACCAGTCTTGATTACATGTATGAATATGCGGCTGGTGCAGCACCTTATGAACCCATACGCATGATCCTTGAAATCAATGACGTGACATGCGGAACAAGCACTCGGGCACTGGACCGTTATCTCGGCAATATCAGAGTACCCATTCTCTATGTCTATGGCGCAGGCGGCTTCGGTAAAGCCGGTTTATACACAACTCGATTGACTGCCAGCAGAGACATCAGTTCCATTGGTGTACAACTGTATCCGGATGAACTG
>DATAHE010000598.1:0-2301 GCA_036263355.1 Steroidobacteraceae bacterium
TTTCACGAGAACGAAGGTTTGTTTTTGATCAACGCAGAGATTAACGATCTTGCCTTGCACTACCAGACGGGCTGGATGGATGCGAGCGGACTGCAGGTGCAGGCCGAATTCCGCAACATGGGATTCAGCGCGACGGCGACCACAGGCGTGGTGAATGGAATGACCATAGAAAGTGCTTCTGGTGGCATTGCTGATTTCCACGATGCGCAGTTGCGGCTCAAGGCGCAAGTACGTGGCACGCTTGATCAAGGCTTGCAGTACATGCAACAAAGTCCGGCTGGCCCGATGATTGGTGGCTTGTTCCAGCAGCTGAATGGCAAAGGTACGTTGCAGGGACAGGCAACCATGTTCCTGCCTTTCAAGGAAATGGCCAAACGACAAATCGATGTGGATGTGCGCTTACAGGACTCCGCGATTGGTCTGGCTTCTTCATCGGAGCAGGCAACGCAGATCAATGGCAAGTTTCACGTCGCCAATGAATCGATCACCGGCGTCAGCCTGCAGGGAGAATTTTTGCGCGGACCATTGAGTGCATATTCCACTACTGATCATGGCAACAACGTGGTGGTGACCGGTCGCGCAACCGCAGGGCCGCTCGCAGCATTTTTGAAGTTACCATCTTTTGTCAGGATTGATGGTGAAATGAATTACCGTCTTACCACGCCGGGTTACGTGCAACGCGATGCCAACGGTAAGCGTTTATTATTTTCAGTCGATAGTGATTTGACGGGATTGCAGCTGAACATGCCTGCGCCGGTTAATAAACCAGCTGGCATACCTCGGCCCATTCACGTCGATGCCGAAATGCTGGATAAGGACGTGATGCAATTGCGAGGTTCGCATGACATGTTGCGTTCGCTGGTGCGATTGCAGGACGACAAACAAGGCTGGCATTTTGATCGTGCTGGTTTGCGCGTAGATGGTGTTGCAGCAGCGTTACCGGGTGAACCGGGTCTGCGCATTGAAGGAACGCTGGCCGAACTTAAACTGGATGACTGGTTAAAACTTGGCAGTGTATCTGTAGAGAATGATAAACAGCCGCAGGATAAAGGTCTTCAGAACAAACCAAGTCAGGACAAGCCAACTCAGGACAAGCCAACTCAGGATAAAAAATACCTCGCCAACACCACGCATGTACAGGACATACTGCGCTCGGCGAATGTTAACGTCGGTAAGCTGCACCTGTACGGGTTCGACTGGCAAAACATTCGTGCCGTGCTGCAGGCGACGGATGATTCGTGGCGTGTGGATGTTGCCGGTGACAGTGCGACGGGACAAATCAATGTGCCTTACGTGTTTGATTCACGTCCAATGAACATTGATATGGACAAGCTCACTTTGACAACAAACGACAGTGCACATGATGGGTCGACTGCTCGCAAAGGCTCTCAATTGGATCCGCGTGAGTTGCCAGGATTGCAAGTAGATATCAGGAGTTTCTATTTTGGTGAACATGGATTGGGTGCACTGCAATTGCATGCAGACCGCACGCCACAGGGTTTGCAGGTTGACAACATACAGATCTAAGACGAATCGTTTAAGGGCAATGGCTCCGGTAGCTGGTTGCAGGGTGCAAATGGACCCACCAACTCGCTGAATTTTGTTATTGAAAGCACGGATGTGCGCAAGACATTACATGTACTGCACTACACTGAGTTCGTTGGCGCCAAGCATGGTCGCTTACAAGCGAGCTTGACATGGCCAGGTGGTATTGATGAAGACTTGCTTGGTCGTTCATCGGGGCAGATTGAATTACAGCTGGAAGATGGTCAGCTGTTGACGGTACAACCCGGAGCAGGGCGGATGCTTGGATTGATGAGCATTGCAGAACTGCCACGAAGACTGCGACTGGATTTTCGTGATGTCACCGATAAAGGCATGGCGTTCGATTCCATCCATGGCACCTTCGAAGTGAAAGAAGGTAATGCGGTGACGCCAAACTTGTTATTACGTGGACCTGTCGCAGAAATTGGCATTGCCGGGCGTATCGGGCTCGGCACGCATGATTATGATCAAACAGCTGTGGTCACTGGTGATGTAGGCTCTGCACTACCTGTTGCTGGTGTGGCACTGGCGAATCCTGTCGTCGGTGGTGCGCTATGGTTGTTCTCGCAGATATTCAAGGAACCATTGAAAGGTATCGCACGTGCTTACTATCACATCAGTGGTAGTTGGGATAACCCCAAGGTGGAACGTATCGATCCTGTTGCGGGTCGCGCGTCCATGTTGAATTCGCAGACGTCTTCGTCTTCATCCGCAGTGCCGCAAGCTTCACCAACTTCTTCGTCTGCTACTTCTTCC
>DATAHE010000599.1:0-3008 GCA_036263355.1 Steroidobacteraceae bacterium
GCGCCCGTCTCGGCAATGACGCGCTTCGCACCTAACTTCTTTGCCAGCAGCACTTGACCGATAGAGTTGTTGATCTTATGCGCGCCAGTGTGCGCAAGATCTTCACGCTTCAACCACAGATCACAACCCCATTTCTTTGAAAGAGTGCGTGCATGAGTCAATGCGGTAGGTCGACCGATCCAGTCGCGTAGCTCAGCCTGATATTCCTCTTGGAAGGATGCGTCATGCAGATAGCGTTTAACGCCTTCCTCAAGACGGTTCAACGCCGGCACCAATGTTTCGGGAATATAACGTCCACCGAAAGGGCCGAAGCGACCGCGATCATCGGGATAGCGATCATTCAGTAGATCGCTTAGCAATGCTGCTTGATCTAATGATTTTAGTAATGCGCTCATAAATATTCTCGGCTCATCTAATTGATTAGTACTTGATATCACATGTGTCTCGCATCAACACATTCTTATCCGCGACGTCATTCCCGCGCAGGCGGAAATCCAGTTCTTAATAGTTCCGATCACCCTGATAGTTCTGATCACCCTGAGCTTGTCGAAGGGTTCATTCAATCTAATGAATGGTTCGACAGGCTCACCATGAACGGTCCTACTGGATTCCCGCCTGCGCGGGAATGACGCTGTGCCAACCCAGTAATCATCTTGCAGCTCCTGCGACGAAGCCGGCACTACGCGCGGCATTTACAAATTCAACAATCTTGTTTACGTCTTTTACACCAGGTGATGACTCAACGCCGCTGCTCACATCCACACCGTAAGGTCGGACATTCCCGATCGCGTCAGTGACATTGGATGGGTTCAATCCACCTGCCAGTACTAGTTCACCTTGCGTGGCCAGTTGTGCAGCCTGAATCCAGTCAGCAGTTTCACCGGTGCCACTTGCAGGACCTTCAAACAAAAATCGCTTTGGCAGCGTTACTGGAAGTTGCCTCGTCGCACGCAGCACGGGCAGTACTTGCAACTGTGAAGGCACGCTTAATCCAGCGAGGTCTTCCCAGTCCGTTTGCAGCACATCAGGTTTGAACCCGTTTAACACTTCGTCCACCAATGCCTGTGAAGGATGCAGCATCACTGCAATGCGTGCGATATGCGAAGGTACATGCATGCTGTAATCAATTGCCTGCTGCGAGGTAACTTGACGCTTCGATGGCGCAAACACAAAACCCACCGCATTGACGCCTGCTTCGATGGCAGTGTGTACTGCCGCTGCGCTGGTCATGCCACAGATTTTGATCCAGAGGGACATCAAGTCTCCCCCTTCATTCTCGCCAACGCCGCTTCTCGACCCGCAACCAATAGCTCACTCGCAGCTGCGCGGGAATCGGCGCTGCTCATCAAAGTTGTACCTACCAGTGCTACATTGAAACCCCGTTGTACTATGCGGCGTACATCATCGGCATTGTTAACGCCGCTTTCAGCAACCTTCGGGTAGTTCGTGGGTAACAAATCAACCAGTTCGTCGAAGCGGTCAAAATTTATCTTCAACGTCTGCAGGTCACGAGAGTTAATTCCGACCATGATGTTCTCTTTACGATCCTTGCGTGATGCCAGCACTTCATTGATAACATTCATGTCATCTGCATCGAATGCTTCAATCAGCACAAACATGTTGAGCATCGCGGCACAGTCGAGCAACGATTTGATGCGGCTTTGATCGAGCATGCGCGCAATCACCAGTACACCGCCCGCACCGTGCACACGCGCTTCCATGACTTGATACGGTTCCACCAGGAAGTCTTTGCGCATCGTCGGAACATTCAAAGGCGCAAGTACTTTTGATGCCTGTTCAAGGTGGGTGAGCTGTCCGCCGAAGCGAGAAGGTTCTGTGAGCACTGACACAATGGCGGCTCCGCCCATGCCATACGCTGCCACGCGGCTTTCTACATCTGTGGTATTTGCCGACAGATCACCCATCGATGGTGAATGCAATTTGCATTCAGCAATCAGATCGAATCCTTCAGCAGACAACTTCAACTTGGGTGCAGCCGGTGCAGCGGTGGCGCGCGGCCAGAGCGACGCCTCAGGCTCTTGTGCACGAGCGGCTTCGAATCGCTCGTAGCTCAATCGTGCCATCTCTGTCAGAAGTCCAGACATTACTTTGTCACCGACTGTGAATCACCAAATGACGAGAGTTTGTTCAACACCTCGGTTGCTTTGCCAGAATCTATCGCTGCATTTACCTGTCTTGCTGCATCAGCTGGCGATGATGCACGCCCGGTGAGCTCCAGCACTAACGCAGCATTCAGCACCAATGCATCACGATGTGGACCCTGGTCCTTGCCAGCAAATACATCACGCAGACATTGCGCATTGTGTGTCGCATCGCCGCCTTGCAGATCTTCTGGTTTGCAGCGTGCAATGCCGAATTCAGAAGGGTCACGCCTGCGATGCGTGACTTTGCCATCGCGTACATCAAAGCATTCGAATACACCGCAGGGGGTCGCTTCATCCCAGCCTGGTTCGCCGTGAATCACGTAAGCGCGTTCATTTGGCAAGCCCGCCAATGTTTCTGCCATCAGCTTTGCCGTCGCCAGATTGAATGCACCCATTAAATGAAAGGGTGGCTCAGCAGGATTGCACAACGGTCCCAGAATATTGAATACAGTCCTCACACCTAACGCTTGTCGAATCGGCGCGACGGCCTTGGTGGCAGAATGATAGTAAGGCGCGAACAAAAAGGTGAAGCCGGTTGCATCAAGACACTTGCCTGCGTCGATTTCATTTAATGGAAGTTTCAGGCCAAGCTGTTCCAATGTATCGGCGCTGCCACTACGACTCGATACGGCGCGATTGCCATGCTTCACTACGCGCAGTCCCAACGCAGCAAGCAACAAACCAGCGCCAGTTGATAAATTAAAACTGCCGGATGAATCTCCGCCGGTACCGACGATATCAACCAGCGGCGCACCGTCGGAAATCACCGGATGCTTGGCGAGCTTGCGCATGGCTTTGGCGAAGCCACGCAGTTCATCAGCGGTCAATCCCTTACTACGTAAA
>DATAHE010000600.1:0-4264 GCA_036263355.1 Steroidobacteraceae bacterium
CGCCGAGAAATTGTATACCCTCTGTAATCGACTCGGGCGTGTTCGGTCGCGTTGCCACCATCGTGTCCAATTGATAGCCGCGATCACTATTCAATATCAATTTGCCACTGACAGAGATGGCTGCGCCTTCCAGATCACGCAGATCGCCAACCAGCGATGAAGTAGAGGATTCTGCAGAAGGAAAAGTGATTCGATAGTTGCCAAGGTTCGCGGGGGCATTGGCAGGCCCGGTGACATCAATGGCATCGACCGTACCCTTGATCGCGCTGGGCCAGTTTTTTACCAAGGCAAGTTCATCCAGTTTAATTTGTGCTGTGCCGGTCCAACCGCCCGGCAAACCGCCGCTGCCAAGAATAGAATCAAACGGCAGGGAAGCAGATACATTCTTCAGGTTGATCTTGCCGCCCATTGAAACGTTGACATGGCCTTGTGCAAATCCTTTTGGCTGCACCAGCTTGATGTCTGCACCAAGACGTCCGATGAACAATGGCAACACATTCAAGTTCCATTCTGCATCACCCAGATTAATGATGCCAGCTTGTAGTGTGGTGGCCTTGCCGTGCCACACCGTGCCGCTCACTGCACCGGCTTGTATCTGGCTACGTGCAAACTTGAATATCAATGATGCGGGCGCAGTCGCAATCACAAACACTGCGTATGCACAGACACCCGTAATGATTAACTTGGTGTGCAGTTTCATTTTCAGCTCGCAGCGCGGGTGAGCGTCAGCACTGCATTCACCTTACCGGGTTGTGCGCCGTGAGTAACGTCTGCGGTCTCAGGATTAATGCCGAATTCGTTCTGCAACATACCAAGCCAAGACACCAACGCATCAAATTGCACGCCATCCAGCCGCACGCGAACGCTGTTGTTGCCTGAGGGTGTTTGGCCCGAGGTCGAAGAAGCAATGTTGGCACGACCCGCAGTGCTGGCAATTACGACCACCAGCGATTCGTTGGGATTGCTGAGTGGACGTGTATTGCCGAGTGCGCGCAGTTGCGGCGCCATGCTTTGCATCCACGCCAAGTCCTGTTGTTTCTGGGTGACGCGAGTTGAGCGTTCGCGAACCGATTTATAAAACGGTGAGAGTGCAAAGCTGTAAATGGAAAACACCACCAACAACACAATGCCACCGCCGACAATTATGCGTTGTTGTGGAGGCAGTGCAATGAAGCGACCTTTCAGTTGTGCAACCTGATCGTTGAAACTAGTGCTCATTCGTGGCTCAGTGAGTTGTGGCTATGAACGTATTTACGAGAATGGATCGCTAGTGCGCGCCAGCAGCTTTAATCTGCAGACGTCCCTCTACCTGCTTGTCGTGCGGATTGGCTGACTGAATATCTGCAGTTAATCCATGCGAAGCAACTTGCTTGCGAACTTGTTCCAGTGCGTCGACGGTCGGAATCATCATGCGTACATTCAGAATATTATCGCGATAAGAAAGATCAGAGACCTGTGCACCTGGTGCTTTGGTAATTGCGTCGGACAAAGCGCTGAGTGTCACTAACAATGGACTGCTTACACCAGTGGATTGCAATGCAGCGAGTCGCGATTCAAACGCACGGCGTGCCTGCGCAGGGTTGGTTGATGGACCTGCAGGAATGCCCTGAGAATAAACAGTGGTGATCTCCTGATCCAGTTTGCTTTCATCGCGTTTGAGTTGCCACCAGCGCGCGCCAGTAACGACTAAATGCAATGCAAAGGCAACACCGACCAGCAATGCCGCGATGCGCCAGGGTCTGAAGTCGTTATTCACATCACGCTTTGGTTCATAGGCACCTTGCAACAGATTCAACGAATCTGCTCTCAGTGCCTGCGCTGCGTAAAGCGGTAGCGCACCTTCGGGTAACAACTTCACCTGCAGATTTGCTGCACGCTGTTGCAGCGTTTCGATGTCGGCTTGATAGTTCTCGTACTCCGCTTCGGGTATGTAGAGCACTACCGGTGTTTCTGTGGCTTCTGGCAGCAATAGCTGCAACGCCTCACTTAATGGAGCAATGTCGAGTGACACCGAAGGTGCATCGAATCGACTCATCATCAATCGACCATGGTCAATGACCAGAGTGATGGCATCGTCGCTTACCGGCAGGGTCGATATATCACTGTATAACGCAGCAGGACGGAGTCCGGCAGCGTGCAGTTCCGACACCCATTGCTTGATCTGCTCATGCGCAACAACGGCGATGGGCGTGCCGGGACGCGATTGACGTTTGCCCACTGCAAAGTGAAGTTCATCGACATCAGTGGCGAGTTGATCTTCCAGTGCAAAAGGAATGATCTGCGCCAGCTTGGCGCCGCCTTTCATCGGTGGAAGAACCGGTTCGGTATGCAGCACGGTAGCGCCGTTAACCACGGCTAACACTTTGCGATTGACTGCAAGACCACTCGCTTCCTGCAAACTGCCGGTAACCACCGCACCCATGCGATTGTGATGGGAATCGACCAGCATCCATTGCGCAGAAGGTTGTTCAGCGGAAGTGCTTGAAAGAGGGAAACGGATAACCAGTGCTTCTGCCATGATGTTTCTTAGGGGCTGCCAAAGCTGCGTGAAATCACGTGTACTGTGGTGCCATTGCCGGTACGTTGCAGGACACTGTACATGGCAATCTCAGTAGTGCCAAGCGTGACAAATATGTTTGCGCGGAAAAACTTGGATTGCTCGGCAAGGTAATTGCCGTGCTGCTGGACGAGTGTGTCGTATGTTTTGTCTTGCGTCTGAAAAATGTTGCGAATATAGCTGATTGTCGTATAGCAACCAGCCTTGCGACCTTCAGCGATATTGGTGCGCGCACTTGCGGTAATAAGTTCCTGACCACGATTCGTCATATCGCCCAACGATGCCAGTACTTCGGGCGGAGCAGTGCACACATTCAATGGCGTATCAATCGGCAGCGCGGTGACGAAAGGCTCGAGCTTCTGGTAGTTCTCAAGACCGAACGGTTTACCTGCACCATCCACCACAGCGAGCAGCTCGCTGGTATGGAGCAATGGTCTATTCGCAGCGAAGTATTGCGGAGTGAGCAATGAATAAACGCTGTCTTCGGCGCCATCTGGAAAGTTCGGATTGTTGTCGCGATCAATCCAGTCCGCGATGATGCCTGCCCAACGCGTGTCCATCTGCAAGGCGGCAAGAAGATTGGTGAATTGCGTCAGTATGGCGGGATCAATAACGCCGGTTGCATTGACCAAGTTGTTGAGATTGAAGCGACCTTGCAGGTCTTCGATATTGCCGCGAATCTCGCCGTAGTCTTCAATCGGTAATGTTTGTGGTTTGGCCCAAATATTAGTTAGATCATCCGTTGCTTGTTGTCCTTGGGTTTGTTTCTGTTGTTGAGCGAATGACAGTGCATTGGCTGCAAGCGCTTCACCGCCCAGGGCAGCTTCATAGGCTTGATCGACTGCGAATGCCACGCTGGCGCGTCGTTGATCCATGTAACCATCAGACGCAACGCTTACCGCAAGAATAGTGGCAAGCGCCACGATCAATATAGCCATGATCAGCGCCACACCGCGTTGCTGTTTGAAAGCAATGTTGCGTGATGGGCTCATAATGTAGGTACTTCGACGAGACGTTTGATCTCGCCCCAGTCCTGCAAATTGATGGTCACCTCAATCGCGATGGGCAGATCGCGTGAGGCGAATGACGCGGCTGGTGCGCCAGCAACCTGTGTTGCCTGCGAGGCTGGCCAAGTGGTTTGCCATTGTCGACCGTTATCCATGAAACGGAATGTCACTGACTGCACCTTGTCAAGCAACTGCACTTCGATCGGTGTTGAATTCAACGTGCGATCCAGCACGCCCCAGTAATCGCGATACAGTTTGTTATCGACCAGACGATATCGTACTCGTTGAAGTGTAGAACGATTGATGCCCGTGGGATTGGTCCATCCTGCACGGGTGAATTCAACCAAGTCACCAGTATTGGTGCTGGTGAGGAGTGCGGGCATGTCCGTGGCACTGGTCGCATCACGGATGGGTCGTGCAGCGAGTTGTTCAAAGTCCTGCGACATGCGCATAACAGTTCGTTGCAGATTACGTACGCGTTCCATGGTTGCTGCGGCAATTTCACGCTGGCGAACTAACTGGTTGTATCCGCCCATCGCCAACACACCGACGATGGCGAAGATCACAATGGCGATCAGCAGCTCTAGCAAGGTAAATCCGCGAGATGATCGTGTGTTCATGATTATCGCAACGGTCCGGGTACGGGGCCCGGTGCTGGATTGTTCGGCTGTGATCCGGGATTGATTGGTCCAGGTGTTTG
>DATAHE010000601.1:0-6837 GCA_036263355.1 Steroidobacteraceae bacterium
CGCATCAGTGGGGCCGGATGGTCGTGTAAAGATGCAATTTGATCCAGTTGGTCAGGCGGTAGCGGATCTGCTGGAAAAACTGGCATTTCGTCGTCATCGCAGGCAGGTTGCCGGCGTGCGTCAACCGAAAAATAAATAACCACTAATAAATAGCCAAAAAGTAGAACGAACCTTACTGAAGGCGTCCAGCGCCAACCAGGCGTTTGGCAAAGTAAGCGTCATCCAGATTGCGCAGTTCCACACGCTTGCCGGTTTGCGGCGAATGAACAAAACGATTGTCGCCAACATAGATACCAACATGAGAAATGCGACGCCGATTGATCTGAAAGAACACCAGATCGCCGGGCAGTAATTCCTCACGTTCGATATGCAAGGCGCGTTGATGTTGTTCGAGTGCCGAGCGCGGAACATCCATACCCAGCTCACGATAGATGTAGTAGACCAGACCACTGCAATCGAAGCCTTTCAGATCAAAGCCACCGTAGTGATAAGGCTTGCCAACCAATGCAATGGCACGCAGTGCGATTTCTTCTCCCAGCGTGTCCTTCTCATTCGTCGGCGGTAATGCGGACGGTTCTGGCGGCATCACGGACTCTGCAACTCCAGCTGGCTCTGTGTCAGTGGTGGCTTCTCGCGTATGATGCGTTTCTGGAACGGGCGTGACTGCAGAATCGGTTTGATGTGGCGTGGTACTGCACGCGCCCAGCGCCAGCAGAAAAATCAATGTAATGACACGTGCCAACATGTTGCGGCTAAAGTCATCAGGAAGTTGATTGCTGTTGATGCGGATCATGCGATGCTTGTTTGTTGTGAGTGCTGTGCTTTGGGCTGAGTGATTGTTTAGTGAGTGGTTGATCTTAAATTGATGAGCAAGTTGTATACATTAGTGCTGTCATTGCTGTTGAGCCTGATTGCCGCGCCACTAATGGCAGCGGACACAGAGTTTCAACTGAATGGCAATGCGATTCAAGCGCATGCTGACTTTCTCGCCAGTGATCTACTGGAAGGGCGGGCCACTGGCGCACGTGGTTACGATCTGGCTGCGGCGTATGTTGCCACACAATTTCGCCAGTTCGGATTAAAACCCGTCAGTGGCAATGGTTATATGCAACGCGTTCCGCTGGTGGAGGCAACCGTCGTGCTGCCGGGTTCGGGCATGGTGTTCAAGCACGATAATGTCATTGATAGTTTTGAATACAGTAACGACTATCTGCCCGCTGCTAATTTCTATACCAGCCCCGTCAATCTCACGGCGCCGGTAGCATTCGCAGGATATGGCATTACTGCGCCAGAGCTGGACTATGACGACTTTGCCAGCGTCGACGTACAAGGTCGCATTGCCATCATTCTTGAAGGTGCGCCAAAAAAATTCAAACCTTCACTGCGTGATTACTATTCATGGCGCGATGCCAAGTACGCCAATCTGATTCGCCACGGAGCAATTGCCGTTGTTGAAATCATGAGAGATGAAGGCGGCGCAGAATCAAACGCAGGTGAGCAATCATATTCAGCATGGGATCGAGCAACATCGGCCAGCTGGATATCCGACATGCGACGTGTCAATGCAGATGATGAAGCCGTAGAGCCTTTCGCAGAACTTAAAATAAAGCTGCGCTTCAACCCCGATAAAGCTTCGCGTCTGTTTATTAATGGACACTCATGGGAGCAGGTGTTGAATGCAGCAAATGCAGGCACGCCACAGGGCTTTGTGCTACCTGGAACGATGACGTTGAACACCACCACTGGCTTGCGTCGTACTGAAAGCAGCAATGTGGTCGGCGTGTTAACCGGCGCTGATCCAGATCTACGTCGTGAATACGTACTGGTGATGGCGCATCTTGATCATCTTGGTCGCGGTGCGGCTGTGAATGGTGACAATATTTATAACGGCATGCAGCAAAATGCTACTGGTGTGGCAATGATGCTGGAGCTTGCGCGTGAGTTCGCAGCTATGCCGCAGAGGCCGCGCCGCTCTATTCTGTTTGTAGCTGCCACCGCAGGTGACAGAAGTGCGCAAGGTATTCAGCACTTGCTGAAGGCCGGGCCTATTCCAGTGAATAACATTGTTGCTGCAGTAAGCCTTGATCTGCCGTTACCCTTAATGCAAACCAGCGACGTACTGGGTATTGGTGCCGATCAATCGACGCTGGGTGTTGCGCTGAGTGGCGTGCTACAGAAGATGTCGCTGCGACTGGTCTTTCCAGAAAGCACCGAAGGTTCGTTGACTAATAATGAACTGCTGCCCTTTGTGCAGGCGGGTGTGCCAGTGGTGGCACTTCGCAGTGGTGTACATGCACGCGCCGTGCGTGGCGATATGCGTGCGGCAAGACAGGAGTATCTACAGAATCATTTTAATCAACCATCAGATGATGCCAGCAATGCTGCAATGGATGCAGAAGCGGCGAAGGAACTCGATATGGTTGCGGCACAGTTAATGTGGTCGGTGGCGAATACCGCAACACGTCCGGTGTGGTATCGAAGCAGTACATTGCACAATAAGTTACGCAGATAAAAAAACGCCTTCGTAATGAAGGCGTTTTTAGCTAGCTCTGCTCAATCAAATCAGTAATTCAAATCAGGACTTCTTTTCGAGTTTCTTGAATTCCTGTTCCAGATCATCTTTACCAATGGCGCCAGGGATGCGATGACCGTCTTCGAATATCAAAGTCGGCGTACCGTTAATTTTCAACTTCTCGCCGAGCTGCTTCACAGTATCCATTTGACCGGTGTTGCAGGCAGTGGCGGGCGTGTCTTTCTGGCTGAGCATCCAGTCATGCCAGGCACTTAAGCGATCATTGGCACACCACACCAGCTTGGCGCGTTCGGTGGCGCCAGGATGTAAACCTTCGAGCGGATACAGAAATGTATAAACAGTCACGTTATCCATATCGCGCAATGTCTTTTCAAAGCGAGTACAGAAAGGGCAATGTGGATCAGCGAATACGGCTAGCCGGCGTGAGCCATTACCTTTTACTTCTTTTAATGCCAGATTCAATGGCAGCGTATTGAAATCAACCTGATTGAGCGCGTTCCAGCGTGCTTCGGTCAGATCTTCGCGCGTTTGCGTATTCATGACCTTGCCGTAGAAAAGGTATTCGCCGGTTTTATCCACATAGAACAATTCACCGTCGGTTACGACTTCGTAGAAGAAAGGCCACTGTGATGGCTGAATTTTGTCGATATGCAGTTTGGGTAAACGCTGACTTAATGTCTTGTGAAGACTGGCAATGATGGCGGCATCGTCAGCTTTGTCGGTTTTAACGGCGGGTGTTGCGGGTACATCGGGCTTATCCGCAAAGGTGTCTGCGGTCATTAACAGGGCAAGCATCAAATTGATGCCGACAATCAGCTTTTTCACGATACCACCGGAGTCATGCGTTGATGAAGGAGGGCATTACGTTACCAGAGTTGCATGATATTTGCGTGCGCGTTGCCCGGGTTGTCGCCGGAATCACAACAAAGTCGCCGTACGAACCCAAGATAAGCGCGGGTCAAGCGTCATATGACTGGTGATGACGATGTGTTTTAACAAAAAGTATTACGGCGCCTTAATGTTTCGCTAAAAACTACTTGCGGGAAATAATTTACCGGGATTAATATTACCGCCCTGAAATATTACGTGGTGAAGTATAGTGGGTCAGCTGACGGATCAAATCGCCGTCCTTGAAGAAGGCTTGTCGAATCTGCAGAAGCGGGTGGAGTCGGTGCCAGTCACTGAAATCCTGATTTCGCGCCTGTTGATCAATCTTGCGCGCGAAATGAGCAGTCATCTGGATCAGCGGTTACGTCCGTCAGGATTAAGCGAGCCGGAATTTAAGGTACTGGTGTCTATTTATGCATCGCCAGATAACGTGGTGAATCCCAGTGAACTCTGCGTGAGTATTGGACAGAGTCCCGCGAACATCACCCGGCTGACAGATTCCCTGGTGGAGCGTGAACTGATCTCGCGTGTTGCGGACGAGAATGATCGCCGCAAGCTGTTGCTGCAGATCACGCCGCAAGGCACCGCGTTAATCAAGAAGCTGATGCCCGTAATGACCGATGGCGCTCGTCGAAACTACCGCGATTTTTCCAAAACAGAATTGAAGCGACTGCTGGCCGATCTCAAGCAACTGGCAGCAACCATTGATCGCAATGCCGAGAGCGTTGCAGGAAAGAAAACCAATGAATAACGTCCATATTGAGATGCGTTCACGGCTACATGGGCTAGCGCTGTCAATCAGCGCTTTATTGTTGACGGCCTGTGTCAGTTCACCGCAATTCGATGCCGCCTCGACCATCACGCAGGCGCCAGTGTCTCTGCATACCGCGAATGAATCTACTTCGGTATCTGCATGGCCAGCAACAGACTGGTGGACGCAGTTCAACGATGACACATTGAATTCACTGATCTCGCAGGCACTGAAAACAGCTCCCAGCCTTGCCAGCGCCGAGGCCCGTTTTTCCACGGCACGCGCGACGGTTCAATTGACTGATGCAGATGGTTTGCATATCGAAGCCTATGCCGACGCTTCGCGTCAGCGCTTAAGTGACAATGGTCTGTTCTCGCCAAAGTTTCTGGGGTTTAACTGGTACAACCAGGCCGACCTTGGTTTGAAAGGCAGTTACGCGTTCGATTTTTGGCACAAGCGCAGTAACAGTGTGGCGGCAGCAGTTGATGATGCGCACACTGCACAAGCGCAACGTGATTCGGTCGCGTTGAGTTTGAGCACGGCGATTGCACAAAGCTACTTTGGCTGGCAGTCCGATGAAATTCAGATTTCGATTCTATCTTCGCAACAGCAACTGGCAGAGAAGCGTCGCGATATCGTCAAGGCAAGAGTGGATGCTGAAGTTGAAGTGGTAGATGGTCTATACGTTGCGGACATGGAAATCGCAAACCTGCGTGAGTTGATTGCAGCTGGGCAGCATTCTGCGCAGTTACGTCGTGTAACGATCGCTGCGCTCCTTGGCGTGTCGGTCGATGCGTTGCCTGCGTTTACGCAACGTGCGTTGCCGCCGGTTGAATTGCAATTACCCAATAATCTTGGCATTGATCTGCTGGGTCGTCGACCCGACATCAATGCCAGTCGTTGGCAGGTGGAAGCTGCACAACGCCGTGTGCAATCGGCGCGGGCTGAATTCTTTCCTGATATCAGCATCAGTGCGTTGGCAGGATTGTCCAGTATTCAATTCGACAAGTTGCTGGAAGCCGGCAGTGCAGCACCTTCCATCGGCGCTGCCATTCATTTGCCTATCTTCGACTCAGGGAGATTGCGGGCTCAGTATGGTTTGCGCGCGACGCAGGTGAATGCCGCGATACTGAGTTACAACGAAACCGTGGTGAACGCAGCGCGCGATGTTGCGTTGTATGCCACGCAGATGCAACAGATCGCAGCACAGCAGCAAGAACGTAAAGCACAGTTTGCAGCCGCCGAGAGCTTGCTGGATGTGGCAACGGCGCGAAATCAACAAGGCCTGTCTGACGCGCGCGCAAAGCTCAGTGCACAGCAATCACTTCAACAGCAGCAGTTGGCAATGAACAATCTGAATGCGGCTGCGATTGCCGCACAGATCAACTTGGTAATGGCGCTGGGTGGTGGTTATCAATCGGCTGATCAGACTGCTGATCATTTAGGCGCCGAGTTGAACAAACAGCCGAGCAATCAATCAGCAACAAAACCAGCAACAAGTGATGAAGCAGCGCTGGCTGCTTCCGCAAAGTGAGAATAATTCATGAGTAATGATGCAACAAACGTGGAAGCTTCAGTCGAAGAACAGCCAAATGGAAACGGACGCAGGCGCATACTGCTTGTCATCACAATCGTGATTGTGGTGCTGGGTATTGCAGCCTTTTTCTGGTGGTCATTGGTGCTCACTAAACGCGAGCGCACAGATGATGCCTACGTCGGTGGCACGCAGGTAGCGGTGTCATCGCAGACATCCGGCAATGTGGTCACGGTGTCGGCCGAAGAAAATCAATTGGTGAGCGCGGGACAGGTACTGATCAAGCTGGATGATATTGATGCGAAATCGGCATTGAACAAGGCGGAAAGCGCCTTGGCACAAGCGGTACGTCAGTTCCATCAAATAAAAGAGCAGGCCTCGTTGTACGATGCTGCAATTGCCAGTCGCGAACTGGATGTGAAGCGCGCGCAGGAAGATCTGCAGCGTCGTGAACCCTTGCTCGCTAAAGAAGCTATTGCTGCTGAAGAACTACGACATGTCCGTGATGTCGTCGCGCAGGCGCAAAGCGCGCTGCAACAGGCACAGCATCAGTCACGGGCCGCACATGCATTGGTCGATGGCACCGATGCAAAAACCAATCCCGCCGTTATGCAGGCACGTCGTGCGTACATCGATGCCTGGGTGGCGTTGCAACGCGCGACAATTGTTGCGCCAGTCACTGGCCACGTAGCACAGAAGACTGTGCAACCCGGTCAGCGTGTGCAACCTGGCCAACCTTTGCTCAGTGTGATTCCACTTGAAACGGTGTGGGTGGATGCGAACTTCAAGGAAGTGCAGTTGCGCAATTTGCGAATTGGTCAACCAGCCGAAGTAAAGAGTGATCTGTACGGTAGCGATGTGATCTTTAAAGGTAAGGTATCTGGTATCGGTGCGGGGACTGGCGCTGCATTCTCGTTGCTGCCAGCACAGAACGCATCGGGGAACTGGATCAAGGTGATTCAACGTGTGCCAGTGCGCATTGCATTGGATGAGGAACAGGTTGCTCAACATCCATTACGCGTTGGTTTGTCGACAGTGGTAACGGTGGATACACATGATCGCAGCGGTCGTGCTGTGCCGGATGCACCTTCGACTAAAACTTTTGAGACACGCGCATACGAGCTGGATGAG
>DATAHE010000602.1:0-4806 GCA_036263355.1 Steroidobacteraceae bacterium
TCCCACTTGATCTGCACGGTGATCAATTCTTTCAATTGACCTTTGTCATCACCAACGAACTTCTTCACCGTGGTTTGATACACGCGCGGGTCATTACCATACTTCGCTGCAGCTTCTTCCTGACCGTAATCCATCTTGTAAACCTTTGGCCACTCTGGCCAGGGATTATCGGCAGCACGATCCATCGGTGAACGCGGCATGATTTCAATCTGTACCAATGATTTGCATCCCTGGCGAATTGCAGTGCCAACACAATCGGTACCAGTATCGCCGCCGCCAATTACTACCACATCCTTGCCTTTGGCATGGATGGGCGAAGTGTCGGCTCCATCACCCAGAATTGATTTGGTGGAAGCAGTCAGATAGTCCATTGCGAAGTGAACACCAGCGAGGTTGCGGCCTTCGATTGGCAGATCACGTGGCAAAGTAGCGCCCGCGCAAACTACAATCGCGTCAAACTCCTTGCGCAACGATTCAACATGAACATTGCCGCCTACATTGGCATTGCATTCGAACTTGATGCCTTCCTGTTCCATTACCTTCAAACGACGCTCGACGACTTCTTTCTTGTCGAGCTTCATGTTGGGAATGCCGTACATCAATAAGCCGCCAGGACGATCAGCGCGTTCGAACACGGTGACCAGATGACCCGCGCGATTCAATTGTGCTGCTGCAGATAATCCAGCAGGACCAGAACCAATTACAGCCACTTTCTTGCCTGTGCGATTCTTTGGTGCTTCAGGAATGACCCAGCCTTCTTCCCAGCCGCGATCGATGATGGTGTTTTCAATATTCTTGATGGTGACAGGCGGGCTATTGATACCCAGCACGCAAGAGCCTTCACAAGGAGCGGGGCAAACACGGCCAGTGAACTCGGGAAAGTTATTGGTCTTATGCAGACGATTAAGCGCTTCCTGCCACAGACCGCGATACACCAGATCGTTCCATTCAGGAATCAGGTTGTTGACGGGGCAACCAGAGGCCATGCCGCTGATGAGTTTGCCGGTATGACAAAATGGCACACCACAATCCATGCAGCGTGCAGCTTGATTGCGCAGACGTTTCTCATCCATGTGATGATGAAATTCATCCCAGTCCTTCACACGCTCAGTCGGCGTGCGATCTACTGGCAATTCTCGCAAGTATTCAATAAATCCTGTTGGCTTACCCATCTGTCATCTCAATTCAAAGTTCTAATTCAAAATCAGTATCAGCACTAACCTGAGGTGAGAAATGTCATCACCGTACCGGTCGTGATGCGTCACTCCCGCGCAGGCGGGAGTCCAGTAAAACAAACCTCAGTTCATGGTGAGCTCTGTCGAACCATTCATCAGGTTTGATGAACCCTTCTATGAACCCCTCACCCCCAGCCCCTCTCCCTCAAGGGGCGAGGGGAGCAAGAAGGTGTTTGCTGGAACTACCTACTATTAATGTTGATCGATGCAATAGCTTTGCCGCGGTTCAACTAACCGCCGCCGACACGCGCTGCATCTTTGGAGTTCTCCTCGAACGCCACCATGATGGCATCGTCACCGGTGAGCCCTTGTTCTTCTGCACGTTTGATGCCTGCGAGCATACGCTTGTAATCTTTCGGAATTACCTTCACGAACTTCGGCAGGTATTTGTCCCACGCATCGAGTACATCCTGTGCGCGTACACTCTTGGTATACGTGCGATGACGTTCAATCATGCCTTTAACCATCGCAATTTCCTGCGCATCATCCAGCGTCTCGACACTGACCATGGCCATGTTGATACGCGACTTGAATGTTCCAGCCGAATCGAGCACGTAAGCAGTACCGCCCGACATACCTGCACCGAAGTTGCGGCCAGTTGCACCAAGCACGACCACGCGACCCCCGGTCATGTATTCGCAACCATGATCACCTACGGCTTCGACAACAGCATTCACGCCGCTATTACGTACGGCGAAGCGCTCGCCAGCCATACCGCGGAAATAAGCTTCGCCTGCGGTCGCGCCGTACAACGCAACGTTACCGACGATGATGTTGTCTTCGGCTTTGAACTTGGCTTTGTCGGACGGATAAATGATCAGCTTGCCGCCGGACAAACCTTTACCGACGTGATCGTTGGCATCGCCTTCGAGATACATCGTCATGCCTTTAGGAATAAAGGCACCAAAGCTTTGACCGACTGAGCCCGTGAACTTCAAACGCACCGTGTCTTCGGGCAGACCAGCAGCGCCCCACTTGCGGGTGATTTCACTGCCAGTAATGGTGCCGAGCACGCGATTCACGTTGCGTACGGGCAGCTCTGCGTAAACTTTCTCGCCCTTCTCAATGGCGGGTTTGCAGATGTCCAGCAGCTTGGTGACATCGAGTGAACGATCGATGCCATGATCCTGCTTCATCTGGCAATAGCGACCGACTTCAGGACCCGCATCGGGTTGATACAGGATGTTGCTGAAGTCAAAGCCTTTGGCCTTCCAGTGATCCACAGCCTTCTTCGGTTCAAGACAATCAACGCGACCAATCATTTCATTAATGGTGCGGAAGCCCAGCTTTGCCATCCACTCACGCAAATCTTGCGCAATGAAGTTCATGAAATTAACGACGTGCTCGGGCTTGCCCTGGAATTTTTCACGCAGACGCGGATCTTGAGTTGCCACACCAGCTGGGCAAGTATTCAAGTGACATACGCGCATCATGATGCAACCCGTCGCCACCAGTGGTGCGGTTGCGAAACCAAACTCTTCAGCACCCAACAATGCAGCGATAGCAACATCGCGGCCAGTCTTTAATTGACCATCGGTTTCAACCGCAACGCGACTGCGCAGGTTATTCAGCACCAGTGTTTGATGTGTTTCCGCCAGACCTAATTCCCATGGCAGACCCGCATGCATCAATGATGTTTGTGGTGATGCACCGGTGCCACCATCGTGACCGCTAATCAGCACTACATCGGCATGCGCTTTCGCCACGCCCGCCGCAATGGTACCCACGCCCACTTCAGCAACCAGCTTCACGCTAACGCGTGCGTAACGATTGCCGTTCTTCAAGTCGTGAATCAGTTCGGCCAGATCTTCAATCGAATAGATATCGTGATGCGGTGGTGGCGAAATCAAACCCACACCGGCAGTGGTATGACGAGTCTTGGCAACCCACGGATACACCTTGGTACCGGGTAATTGTCCGCCTTCACCGGGCTTCGCACCCTGCGCCATCTTGATCTGGATTTCTTTCGCGTTAACCAGGTAGTGACTGGTCACACCAAAGCGACCTGATGCAACCTGCTTGATGGCAGAGTTCTTTGAATCACCATTCGGCATGGGAACAAAGCGTTCCGGGTCTTCACCACCTTCACCCGTGTTGCTCTTGCCGCCAATGCGATTCATCGCAATGGCCAATGTTTCATGCGCTTCCTTGCTGATAGAGCCGTAGCTCATAGCGCCAGTCTTGAAGCGCTTCACAATCGATTCGACCGACTCCACTTCTTCCAGCGGCACTGGCTCAGCGGGTTTGAAATCCAGCATGCCACGCAGCGTACATAGATTCTTTGATTGATCATCAATCAACTCTGCATAAGCCTTGTACGTTGGATAACTTCCGGTGCGTACTGACTTCTGCAAACGATGAATGGATTCGGGATTGAACAGATGAAATTCACCTTCCGAACGCCATTGATACTGACCACCGACAGGCAATGTATGACCATTTACTTGTCGAATCGGGAAAGCATGGTTGTGACGCATTAAAAGCTCTTTCGCGATGGTATCGATGCCGATACCGCCGATGCGTGAAGGCGTGTTGGTGAAGTATTCATCCACCACTTCCTGATGCAGGCCCACAGCTTCGAATACTTGCGCGCCGTGATAACTTTGAATCGCCGAGATGCCCATCTTCGACATCACTTTCACCACGCCCTTGGTGGCGGCTTTCACGAAGTTCTTGCAGGCGGTCTTGTGATCCACATTTGGCAGCATGTCTTCGCGGATCATGCCGTCGATGGTTTCGAACGCGAGATAAGGATTAACGGCACTCGCGCCGTAACCAACCAGCAATGCGAAGTGATGTACTTCGCGTGCTTCGCCGGTTTCGATCACTAACGAAACCTTGGTGCGGATGCCTTCGCGAATCAGGAAGTGATGCAGACCGGACATGGCAAGCAGTGAAGGCAGTGGTGCGAATTCGCGATTGACGCCGCGATCACTCAGGATCAACACATTGATCTCATCTTCTTCAATCATGCGCTTGGCAGACTGACGCAGTTCTTCCATGGCTTTGACCATGCCATTTTCGCCACGAGCAACTTTGAACAGTGTCGAAAGCACGGCGGATTTCAGTCCGGGCAATTCCATGCGACGCACTTTGGCGAAGTCTTCGTTGGTCAGAACGGGTCCGCTTAATTGCAGACGACGGCAATCAGCAGGTTGTGGTTCGAGCAAATTGCCTTCAGAGCCCAGCCACACTTCGGAAGCAGTAATAATTTCTTCGCGAATCGAATCGATTGGCGGATTGGTGACCTGCGCGAACAATTGTTTGAAGTAATCGAACAGCACGCGCGACTTGTTAGACAGCACCGCGAGTGGTGTGTCATTTCCCATCGAGCCCACTGCTTCGACGCCATCACGCGCCATCGGCGCAATGAGCACGCGCTGATCTTCAAACGTGTAGCCGAAAGCAATTTGTCGTTGCAGCAGGGTGTCGTGATCTGGCGCCGGCACTTCAGGCGCGGCCGGCAAATCATCCAGGTGCACAAGGTAGTCGTTGAGCCACTGCCGGTAGGGGCGCTCGGCGGCGATCGAGTGTTTGATCTCTTCGTCGCTGACGATGCGACCCTGTTCAG
>DATAHE010000603.1:0-3937 GCA_036263355.1 Steroidobacteraceae bacterium
GAGTCATGGAAGTGCATCGTACAACGACTGCCAGAAATCTATGCAGTGACAGTGGCTGAATAATTTGTATGAGCTCATGCAAAGTCAATATCGCCAGTCCACTGCGCTCCTACACAGGCGGCAAGTCGCAGGTCACAGCAATCGGGTCAACGTTGCAGGAAGTTCTTGCGGACCTTGAACGACAGTTTCCGGGCATGCGTTTTCGCATGATTGATGAGCAGAATCGTATTCGCGAACACATTCGTCTTGCAATTAATACCGACATGACGGGTGATTTGCAGCACTGTGTTCGGTCAGGTGATGTTGTTCATTTGCTGTGCGCGTTGAGTGGTGGCTAGTGAGCGCCAAAGCCGTCTTCGTCCATCATTGTCCATTGTGTAGGTGCCTCAATTCAAAAACGCCGTGAATAAGTCCCTTTAGGCTCTGTCAAAAGCCTCCTGTTTTTGAAAGTTTTGACTAGAGGCGCCTATACAATGGACATTCAAGCTTTGACGCCATTACATGTTGAACGAGTAACAGATGTCCTTATCAAACGCAGAACTTGCCCGTTACAGCCGCCACCTGCTCTTGAATGAGTTTGGTGAGGCTGGGCAACAGAAATTGAAAGCTGCAAAAGTCTTAGTGGTCGGTACGGGCGGACTGGGTTCACCTGCATTGCTATACCTCGCAGCTGCAGGCGTTGGCACCATTGGCATTGTTGATTTCGACAAAGTGGACATGTCGAATCTACAACGTCAGGTGTTATTCAGCACTGAAGATGTGGGCCAGCCCAAAGCCGTGATAGCTGCGAGACGATTGAACGCAATGAATCCGTTAATCACGACTCATGCGCACGACATCGAACTTAATGCGGTCAACGTCATGGATGTCGTCAGTCAGTACGAAGTGGTGATCGATGGCTGCGATCGTTTTGTCACGCGTTATCTCGTCAACGATGCCTGCGTTTTGCTCGGCAAGCCATTGGTCTCAGCGGCGATACATCGTTTCGAAGGTCAGGCGTTTGTCTATGTTCCCGACGAAGGGCCTTGCTATCGTTGTTTGTTCCCAGAACAGCCTTCTGGCGATCTCGTTCCAAACTGCGCCACCGCTGGAGTACTCGGTGTGCTACCTGGTTTGATGGGAACGATTCAAGCAACGGAAGCAATTAAACTCATCACAGGTATCGGCTCAACGTTAACGGGACGACTGCTTACCTACGATGCACTGGATATGCGGTTCATTGAGTTTGAATTTGCACGTCGTCATGATTGCGCTGTCTGTGGTGACACACCGTCGATCTCTGCGCCACAGGAGCAGATCATTGCCTGTGCAACTGATGAAGAAGGGCTGTCAATCGCTGAGTTACAAACTCTATTGCATGAATCTTCAGAGAATGTGCAAATCATTGATGTGCGCGAACCCCACGAATATGCGCTGGGACACTTGCCTCACTCCATCAACATTCCGCTGGCGAATTTGAGTGAGCACTTGTATGCGCTTGATCGCAACAAGCGCATGATATTCATTTGTCGCAGCGGCGCACGCAGTGGTCAAGCTTTGCAGCTTGCCACTCAACGAGGTGTTTTGAATTCGGTGAATCTCACCGGCGGATTGCAACGCTGGAACAGCGCAGTCGATGCGGAGCATCGCTGCGTGTTGTAATTGGCTTCGGTTACTGCGCGCTAAAAACTAGGCGCAGACTGCATTAATGAACGCTTCGGTCGAATCATCCAGATGAATCCATTGCAGACCAACGCGGAAACGATCAAGGCCAACCTTCACACAGTACGCAACGCGACCGCTGAGGCTGATGCGATGATCCATGCCGCAGGCCGAAAGCGAAAGACCAATGGCCACTTCCTGGCCAACTTTAAGGGTCACAGGCGATATCAGGCCCGCGCCCCCCAGTGAAATATCCACTGCGTGGCCGGACAGTATTTCCGATTCTGACAACTCAATATCGGCATGGGTCAGCAACGTTTTGCGTTTGGTGGTACGACGTTCAGCCGGATCAATCAGCATCTCATCGGTTGCCGCAAATTCTTCGATAAGCTCGTTCGACTTGGCCATGCAATTCCCCAGAAAGATTAAGGCAGAGGCAAATTCGCCGGTATATTCGGCGCAATGACTTGAACGGCCAGCTAAATCATTTTTTAAGTCAAAAATTGCTGCGGTTTTCCGAAGCAACCCCGGTAATGCGTGCGGTAAATCACAAATTTACGGAAGTTTTTGCGCAGCGTTTACTTAATCAGCGTCGTTACGGCTTCGTCCGACCTGGGTTTACGGCCTTAACCCGTGACAATAAAAGATGATAGAGTCGGCGAACACAGTGGCAATCAATGGCCCTGCTTCAACGTATGACAACAGCAACAACAGATATCGCAATCGCCCGCCCCATCGATATTCCACCGCTGGTACAGCTGGTTGGTCATTATTGGGAAAACGAACAGCTTAAGCCGTTTAGTGCCGACGTTATTGGCAAGCTGATCGCCGACATCGTGGCGAACCCCGAACTCGGCCAGTGCTGGGTGGCTCGTAACGCCGGTGGCATGCAGGGCTACTTGATATGCAGCTGCGTGCCAAGCTTTGAATATGGCGGACTGCTGGCACTAATTGCAGATTTATACGTAGCGCCGGATGCACGTCGCAGTGGAGTGGGCCAACAGCTGGTCCATGCTGCTGAACATGCGATGCGTGCCCGCGGCTGCGTGCATATTGCAATGGAAGTTGCGCAGAAAAATGTACGCGCGCAGCAGTTCTATTCCATCCTCGGATTTGCCACGCGCGCAGGCTACAGCACGATGCACAAGGCGCTGTGAACAGCACCTTGTAATTAATTCGCTGCCTTACTTCACACCGTAGTACGCAGTAAACGTTGCTGATCCCAGCTTGTTTGCATTGATCATGAAGCCCGCCAGTGCAGCAGTCGCATCGGCACCGACTTCTATCTTCGGGACCTTCAATGCATACACAGTAAAGATATAACGATGTGGCTTATCACCAGCAGGCGGGCACGGACCACCATAGCCTGCGGCGCCAAAATCAGTGCGCACCTGTTGGGAACCCGCTGGTAATAACTTTCCATCTGCGGTACCGGCACCAGCCTTCAGCGAGGTTACATTCGCGGGAATATTGATGACCACCCAATGCCACCATCCACTTCCGGTTGGCGCGTCTGGATCATAGACAGTGAGAGCAAAGCTTTGTGTTCCCGCCGGTGCATCGCTCCAGGTTAATGCAGGCGAAACGTTTTCACCGCTACATCCAAAACCATTGAATACTTGCTTGTTGCTGATGGTGGCCTTGCTGGCAACATCGGTGCTGGCAAGCTTGAACTCTCCTGCTGCTGCGGTCAGGCAGGCGAATGACAACACTGCGGTAACTACAGATATCTTGATCATCGACATAGAGAACCTCTTGGCAATAAGAAGGAACTGACATACCCATGCGAGCATGGATAGCAACTATCAGAGCGTATTGCGGCCGATGCAGGTAGTCAAATGCCGATAATAGGAGTAGGTTTTGGCCTTCGGCTTTGTGCAACGGTATGGGGAATAACCCCGTGATCATCAGTGATCAATAACGAGAGGACCGTTAGCAGTGGACGGAACATCTACTAAACGTCAAATCAGGACCGGGTTCCTGATCGCAGTCATTACTCTCGCTGCGCTGTCCGTCGCAATCTTTTCCACCATGACAGGCCGCAAACATCTTGACGCTGCCATGGAAAACAAGAACAACAGCATTCTTGCGATGGGAAATCTTCTTCATAGTCTGGATGAAGTCGAATCGGTTCAGGATGCGTTCATGCTCGCTGCTGATAGCAATGCCTTGTTTGCGCGCACTCGTGCGGTGCGCGATGTGCAATCGCGACTGGATGAATTGCAGTCCACTGACGTTACGATGTACCGGCAGTTGAACACCTCCATCACCGACACCATTCATGCGCTGGACGCCG
>DATAHE010000604.1:0-4005 GCA_036263355.1 Steroidobacteraceae bacterium
GAGGGTATTGCTCGAAACAAAAACTACGAGACACTGGTGACCATTGGCATGCGCGGTGATGGTGACGAAGCAATGCCCACCACAGGTGACATCCAGTCTGATATCAAGTTGCTGGAAAGTGTGATGGCCGATCAGCGTGCCATTGTCGCTGAGGAGAAAAAAACGGACGCCGCTCAAGTGCCGCAACTGTGGGCGTTGTTTACCGAGGTGCAGAAATTTTACGAAAACGGATTACAAGTACCTGATGACGTGACTTTGCTATGGACGGATGACAACACCGGCAACCTGCGACGTTTACCGACCAAGGCAGAACAGAGCCGTCGTGGTGGCGCAGGTATCTACTTTCATATGGACATGCATGGTGGGCCTTTCGCCTATCAGTGGATCAACACCAACCCATTTCCAAAGATATGGGAGCAGATGAACCTTGCGCTTGAATATAAAGCGAACCGGATCTGGATCGCTAATGTCGGCGATCTGAAGCCCTTGGAGCTTCCAATAGAATTCTTCCTGCGTATGGCATGGGACCCATCGCATGTATCACGGAACACAATAGGTAACTACACCAGACGTTGGGCAGAGCGCGAATTCGGCAAGGAACATGCGGTAGAAATCGCAGACATCGTGTCCAGGTACACAAAATACAATGGCTGGCGCAAGCCTGAATTGATTAGTCCGGACACATTCAGCTTTACTCATTATCTTGAAGCTGAGCGTGTCAGTTCGCAATGGAACGATGTCGTCTCTAAAGCGGAGCAACTCTACAAGGTGTTACCAGCAGAACAGCGTGACGCGTTCTATCAATTAGTGCTTCATCCCGCCAAGGCCTCTGCCATCGTGACAGAAATGAACATTGCTTCAGGGCGCAGCAAGTTTTACGCAATACAGGGCAGGGCGAGCTCATTGGTAGAATCGAAGCGTACTCGCGAGCTATTCAAACAAGATCAAGCACTTTCGGATTATTATAATCACACGCTCGCAAATGGAAAATGGAACCATCTGATGGATCAGACACACCTTGGACAAGTTACCTGGCAGCCACCGCGAATCAACGTGATGCCGCCTGTATCCGAAACTCTGCCACAGGACACTGATGACTATGGCGTTGCGATTGAAGGCGACCCCAGTGCGTGGCCACATCACTATGGTGACGCTATTCTTCCCACGTTTGATTCATTGAACTATCGACGGTCCTACGTCGAAGTCTTTGCGGAAGGCACCAAGTCCATAGACTTCTCTGTTGTCGCTGATCGCCCATGGGTTGTACTTACAGAAGATCATGCTCATAAGCCGGATCGTCGATTCTGGGTCGATATAGACTGGTCGAAAGCGCCTGAGGGTAATGCAGCAGCGACGATCTCGATGAAAGGCAAGCAGCCCGATGTGGTGATCAAGGTCAACACTAACAAGGCATCGCAATCGCAAGTAGCTGAAGCGAAGCATCGCTTCGCAGGAATGACTTTACCAATTGCCTTCGATGCAAAAGACGCGACAGAAAAAACTTCGATCAACGGCGTTGCGTGGCAGCCTGTTGCTGACTACGGACGTGTGGATGCTGCGATGTCGGTATTTCCAGTAACTGCAGCTAGCATCCTGCCGCCAAGTGGCGCGCCGCAGTTAATCTACCCAGTGTGGTTTCCTGCAACAGGTGTCGTTGATGTGACACTAGTGCTCGGTCCTGTGATGGATTTCGTTCCTGATCGCGGAATGAGGATTGCGGTGTCTTTCGATGATGACACGCCACGTGTGATAGATATTTTTAGCAATCGTGCAGCGGAAACTTTCCTTAGCGAAAGCTGGTGGTCAGTGTTTACCAAGGACAATGCTCGATACCTTCGTTCAAGTCACAAGGTAACGAAGGCGGGGGATCATGTGCTTAAGATCAGCATGGTGGACCCAGGTATTGTGGTGCAGAAAATAATCGTGGCCGATTCAGCCTTGCCATATAGCTATTTCGGTCCGCCATCGCAGTCGATCATCAAATAGACGTGCTGTTGATCAGCCAGGTTGTTCTTGTCGGGGTTCAAAAGATGCGTGTAGTTTCTAGTGCCTTGCTGCTGCTCTTCATGGTAACTGTTTCTACAGTCTCCAATGCCTGTGAAACTTCAGCATCAATATGTACAACTAATAAACCCGGCAGTTTTGTCCTTGTTCGTGGAGAACAATCGACGTCCATCTTTGTGGAATCATCCGCGGACCCAGCGGTGCAGCGTGTGGCAAAAGACTTTGTTAGTGATATTGAGCGAGTGAGTGGGGTGAATGCTCGCAGCGTTAGCACTGTTCAACAAGCCAAGGGCAATCTCGTCATCATTGGAGTTCTTGGTCAAAGCGCCACCATTGATGATTTAGTCAAGCGTGGTTTGCTGGATGTAAAAGCAATCTCGGGACAATGGGAAGCATTCCAGCGCGTGGTAATTGATCGGCCTTATTCCAATGTCGCGAAGGCGCTGGTCATTGTGGGGTCAGATCGTCGAGGAGCAATCTATGGCACCTATGACCTGTCTGAACAAATGGGTGTATCGCCCTGGCACTGGTTTGCTGACGTTCCGGTGCAGAAGCACAAGAATCTTTTTATCACGGCTGGTTCTTATCACGATGCGCCCAAAGTAAAGTTTCGTGGTTTCTTCATTAACGACGAAGACCCTTCATTTAAGACTTGGGCCATACAGCACTTCGGTGGCGTCAACGCCAAGATGTATGAACATGTGTTTGAATTGTTGTTACGTCTGAAAGCCAACTACATGTGGCCAGCAATGTGGGGAAAAGCATTTAACGATGATGATCCGCAAAACATGATTGTTGCGGATCAGATGGGTATTGTTATGGGTACGTCTCATCATGAGCCCATGATGCGTGCGCAGGAAGAGTGGCATCGAAACATGGATAAGGGTATTACTGGGGGTAAGTGGGATTACACGTCAAATGCGGAAAATCTGCGGGCATTCTGGCGTGGTGGTATAGAGCGCATGATGTCGAAGGGAAATGGTCAAGCCTACGATTCTCTGGTCACTGTAGGAATGCGCGGTGATGGTGACGAAGCCATGGCGGAAGGCACCGCAACGAATTTGCTTGAGAAAATTGTGACGGATCAACGTCGCCTTATTGAAGAAGTGACAAATAAGCCTGCGAACAAAACTCCACAAGTGTGGGCGCTATATAAAGAGGTACAGGACTATTATGATCACGGCATGAAAGTACCTGATGATGTGACGTTATTGTTTGCAGACGATAACTGGGGCCAGATACGGCGGTTGCCGGTTGATGATGTGAATCGTGCCGGTGGTTATGGCGTTTACTACCATTTCGACTATGTCGGCGCACCACGCAATTACAAATGGCTGAATACCAATCAGATCGAAAAGACTTGGCAGCAAATGGACTTGGCCTATGCAAGAGGTGCAAGGGCGTTGTGGATTGTGAATGTAGGTGACATCAAGCCGATGGAATTCCCCATCAGCTTCTTCATGAAGCAGGCATGGAATCCAGAAATGATGACGCCGTCGGCATTAAAGAAGTATCCCGAAGAGTGGTCGAAGCAAACATTTGGTTCTGCGCAGGCGGCTGCAATCGCTGATTTGGTTACCCGTTACAGCAAGTTTGCCGCTCGTCGCAAGCCGGAATTGATCGATGCTGACACCTTTATGATCGGTTCGCTCAAAGGTGAAGTGCTTGATGGCGGTGAGTTTGGTCTTCTCGTTGATGACTGGAAGAAGCTTGAACAGGATATGCTGAAAGTGAAGTCAGCGTTATCACACGACCAGCTCGCTGCGTATTTGCAACTGGTTGAGTACCCCATCGCAGCAATGTCGAATCTCTATCAGCTGTTCTATAACGTAGCATTGAACAGACGTTTGGCTGCTTCGAAAGATAGTCGTGCGAACTTCTTTGCTGATGCGGCGGAAAAGGCTTTTCGTCGCGATCAGGAGCTCAGTGATTCGTATCATCAAGTAAATGGTGGAAAATGGTCGGGCATGATGTTGCAGATTCATATGGGTTATCGCAGCT
>DATAHE010000605.1:0-9275 GCA_036263355.1 Steroidobacteraceae bacterium
ATTGATTGCAAAGCACGGCCTCTCACCAGATGCCACCGCGATTGCGGCCGCAAAGCCCGCCGCATTAATCAGCTCGATGGAAAATCCTTTGCTGCAAGCGGCCTATGGAGTCGGGCACATGTTTTCGACATCAGACAACGATGGCGTTACGCGTCGCGAATTTTCAGCCGTGAAGGTGGGTAATCAACTACTGCCTTCCTTGTCTGTTGCCCTTGCCTTCACCACCTCTCCAGGCAGCGACAAGCAATTAACAAAGAAAAAGCTAACGACTGGTACGGCAAGCCCCGTTGCACTGCAGACAAACTTGAGTTTTTTACCACGAATCAATGAGCCCAGCGGTGAGTACGCCGTGCCTGCATTCTCATACTGGCAAGTACTGAATCGCAGTATTGCGCGCAATAACTTCAAGGACAAAGTAGTGCTGGTGGGCTTTACTGAAGGCGCGAATGCAGATCGCACACTCACTCCGTTCGGCACTATTCCTCGTGTCAATTTGCTGGCTTCTGCAGCAGAAAGTCTGTTGGCAGGCACCACCTATGCGCATCCGATCTGGGCTGTGATCCTACAAATCCTGCTTGCCGCCGGGCTGATTGGATGTCTGGTGTTTGCTGAATTCAACTTCCCGATGTTGAATCGTCTTGGTGGTGTTGCGGCTGCCGTCGTTGCATTGTTGCTTATTGATTTCTTTCTGATGAGTAAGGCCAATGTATCGCTGGAGCTCGTGCCAGTACTGTATGGATTGATTCTTTCAGCAGGTCTATTGGAGTTTGCACAACAGTTTCTTGGACACGACAAGCCCAAAAGAAAAGCAGTCAAGAACAACATCAGTCTGGAAACATTGCGTACGCTGGCATTGACACTGCATGGCCAAGGTCAACTGGATCTTGCTTACGAAACCTTGCGTCGCTGTGCAGTCACCGAAGAAACACTGGAACTGCTCTACCGCCTGGGCGCTGACTTTGAGCGACGCAGTGAAAACCGCAAGGCTGCACAGGTCTATGGTTATATCGCACAGCACGATCCTGCTTTCAAAGATGCACAACAACGATCAAAGCTGTTGCTGCGTGAGTCGATGCCATTGCAATCACCATTGGGCAAGTCCAAAACACCTGCTGGTAAAGAACCGGCAAAGGCCCCTGCAAAGAAAGCCGAAACCCTGGGTCGTTACGTGATCGACAAGGAAATCGGCAAAGGTGCCATGGGCGTGGTGTACCTTGGACATGATCCCAAGATCAATCGCATCGTGGCCATCAAGGCCATTCCACTTACTGATGAGTTTCAGGACGATGACCTGGTCGAGGCACGAGACCGCTTCTTTCGGGAAGCCGAAATGGCCGGCAGGCTCAATCATCCGGGCATTGTTACCATTTTTGATGCGGGCGAAGAGCGTGGGCTTGCCTACATTGCGATGGAGTTCATACAAGGTGAGCATTTAAGTAACTACACTGAGCCTCAGCGTCTGTTGCCCGTAAGAAAAGTACTGTCCCTGGTGACACGCATGGCGGATGCATTGCACTACGCACATCTGCAGAATGTGGTTCACCGGGATATCAAACCGGCTAATATAATGTTTAACATCGAGACGGATGCCTTGAAAATCACTGACTTCGGCATTGCCAGACTGGCGGACGTCAGCCGGACCAAAACCGGTATTGTGCTGGGTACGCCATCATTCATGTCTCCTGAGCAGCTGGAAGGTCGATCATTGGATGGAAGGTCTGACCTGTTCGCGCTGGGCGTCACGATGTATCAACTACTAACCGGAGTACTGCCGTTTCGTGCGGATTCAATGACAAGACTGATGCATACCATTGCCACTGAACCCCATCCGTCCATGCGATCAATCAGACCAGAGCTGCCAGCCGGTCTGGATGACGTTATGGATCGTGCCCTGGCCAAATCTGCGGAAGACCGTTTTCAGAACGGTGCCACCATGGCCGAAGCCATTCGTACCTGCATGCGCACCATCGCGCCATAAGGACCCCGGATGCTCAGTGGCAAGATCAAATCTGTAGGATTAACTGATGTTGGCAAAGTACGCGAACACAACGAAGACACCATCGGTGTAGACGCCGACGTTGGTCTGCTGGTGCTCGCTGATGGCATGGGTGGTTATAACGCAGGCGAAGTTGCCAGTGGAATTGCAGTAAAAACCATCATGAGTCTGGTAAAGGAATCGTACGAGCAACTGGACATGGCGGCTCCCGATCCTGCTACTGGCTTATCGCGTCCGACCATTGTGCTTCGCGATGCCATCACCCGCGCCAACAAGATCATCCACCAGACTGCCCGCACCCAGCCACAATGCGAAGGCATGGGTACCACGGTGGTTGCCTGCCTGTTTGCTGACAACAAAGTCTCCGTGGCCCATGTCGGCGACTCGCGTGTATACCGGCTGCGCGGCAATCGTTACGAACAAATGACTCTGGATCACTCCTTATTACAGGAGCTGGTCGACCGCGGCTTCTATTCCCAGGCCGAAGCGCAACGGGCAACAAACAAGAACTACGTCACACGAGCCCTGGGCGTCGAACCAACTGTAGAGGTCGAAATCCACGAATATCCTGTCCATCGGGGCGATTACTACCTGCTTTGTTCCGACGGCCTCTCAGATATGATCGAAGATGAGGACGTCCACTTAACCATAAGCACCTTTGGTGATAATCTCGACACCATTGCGAGACAGTTGATCCAGCTCTCTAACGACAACGGCGGCCGGGACAATATCTCGGTTGTCATGGCACATATCGTTGATTCGTTTGCACTTCGGAAGAATCTGGTCGAAAAAGTTTTGGGCTGGTTTAGCTAAAAGAACCTTACATTTGAGGCATTGAAAATATCATGGCGCGCTTAATTCTCAGTCTGGACGGACAAGTACTGGCCGAGTACAACATGAACAAGGAACGCTACACCATCGGCCGTCTGCCCGATAACGATGTGCGCATCGATAGCCCCGCTATTAGCGGTCATCATTCCTTGATCATCAACATCTTGAACGATTCTTTTCTGGAAGATCTGAACAGCACTAATGGCACCTACGTCAATGGCAAATTGATCAAGAAACACGCGCTTCAGCACAGCGATGTAGTTACCGTAGGCCACCATCAATTGCGCTTTGTCGAAACACAAAGCAATGATTCGGAACAGGAAGAGTTTGAAAAGACCATGGTGATCACGCCCGGGTCTGCAATGGCCAATCAGGCAGCGAAACGCGCTTCTGCTGCTGCCGCATCTCCGCCCCCTGCCCCCGCACCAGCAGCACCGAAACCCGCTGCCACACCAGCAGCTGCAACTGCTCCAACTGTTGTGCCACCAGCCGCGACACCGGCATCTCATACCGCCACTGCGACGAACATTGATCCACCCGTCGCTTTGCAGAAAGCAAAGCTGCAAGTGCTTAGTGGTGCCTTCGCTGGTCGCGAACTCGATTTGAACAAAGCGCTTACTACACTTGGTCGTCCAGGCGTCCAGGTAGCCGCGATCAGTCGTCGCGCCGAAGGCTTCTTCATCATTCACGTTGATAGTGGCAAAGCAGAAGACTATCCGCTGGTGAATGGCAGCCCGATTGGTCAACAAGCACGCAAGCTTGCAAACAATGATGTCATTCAGCTTGCGGGCGTGAAGATGGGCTTCTTCGAAAGCTGATCGCTGCGCGTATCCCACTTCGCCGATAGAATCGATTTTTATCGGTTGCGCTGAGTGCTCTTAGCCCAACAAGATTGATGTTGACGCATCGCATGGTTGGGCTTCGAAGACTCAGCCCAACCTACATCGTTTAGAACCGCCTCACGATGCATTTACTGCAACCAGATGTACTGGAGCATGGTATCTACGTGCACATGCGCGATTGATTGCCGACTCCTCATCACGCTCTGTACACTCCGAATCTAACTCTCACTAGCTGGATAACTCATGGCTCAGTTCATTTACACAATGAATCGCGTTGGCAAAGTGGTTCCACCCAAGCGAATCATCCTGCGCGATATTTCCCTGTCCTTCTTTCCAGGCGCAAAGATTGGTGTTCTCGGTCTGAATGGCTCCGGTAAGTCTTCACTGCTACGCATCATGGCCGGTGTGGATAAGGAATACGAAGGTGAAGCACGCGCACAACCTGGCATCAAGATTGGCTATCTGGAACAGGAACCACAACTTGATCCTGCCAAAGATGTTCGCGGCAACGTACTGGAAGGCGTTGCGGAGATTCAAAGCCTGATTGATAGGTTCAACGCCGTTAGTGACAAGTTTGCTGATCCTGACTTGAGCGAAGATGCCATGAATAAGCTCATGGAAGAACAAGCCAAGTTGCAAGACGCTATCGATGCCAAGGGTGGGTGGGAACTGGAACGTAAACTGGAAGTCGCTGGCGATGCTTTGCGTTTGCCACCTTGGGATGCGGACGTTACTAAAATCTCCGGTGGTGAACGTCGCCGCGTTGCTCTGTGTCGTTTGTTGTTATCGCAACCAGACATGTTGCTGCTCGACGAACCCACCAACCATTTGGATGCCGAGTCCGTCGCATGGCTGGAACGTTTTCTTGAAGAATATCCTGGCACCGTTATCGCGGTAACCCATGATCGTTACTTCCTCGATAACGTCGCAGGCTGGATATTGGAACTGGATCGTGGTCATGGCATTCCATGGGAAGGCAATTACTCTTCATGGCTGGAGCAAAAAGAAAATCGCTTGAAGAACGAAGAGCGTCAACAGGAAGCCTTGCAGAAGATGCTGGCACGCGAATTGGAATGGGTACGACAAAATCCAAAAGCACGACAAGCCAAGAGCAAAGCTCGCTTGCAACGTTTTGAAGAGTTGTCATCGCAGGAATTCCAGACACGTAACGAAACCAACGAAATCTATATTCCACCGGGCCCACGTCTCGGTGAATTGGTTATCGAAGCGATTGGAATGAAGAAAGCCTTCGGTGACAAAGTGCTGTTCGACAATCTGTCATTCAATCTGCCACCCGGTGGCATTGTCGGCATCATCGGTCCAAACGGTGCAGGTAAAACCACCCTGTTCCGCATTCTAACTGGACAAGAGAAAGCGGACGCAGGTGACATGCGTACCGGACCTTCGGTGCAACTCGCCTACGTTGATCAGTCACGTCAAACACTGGATGACAAAAAATCCGTGTGGGCAGAAATTTCTGGTGGCCTAGACATGATCAAGGTTGGCAACTACGAAACACCGTCGCGCGCCTATGTGGGTCGCTTCAACTTTCGCGGCACGCAGCAACAACAATTGATTGGCGAACTGTCTGGTGGTGAACGCAATCGTGTTCATCTTGCAAAGATATTGAAGAGTGGCGGCAACGTAATTTTGCTGGACGAACCCACCAATGATCTTGACGTTGAAACGTTGCGCGCACTGGAAGAAGCATTACTCAACTTCCCGGGCTGTGCCGTCGTGATCTCACATGATCGCTGGTTCCTGGATCGTATCGCCACTCACATCCTTGCGTTTGAAGGTAATTCTGAAGTCATCTGGTTTGAAGGCAACTACGCCGAATACCTTGCTGACTTCAAGCGACGCAAGGGCGACGATGCAGATCGCCCTCATCGCATCAAGTACAAGAAGATCGGCGGCTGAACCTGAATGGACTCTCCTGCGCTGGCATTGCTGATCGCGGGATTTGGCGCATTGCTGATTGCGCTTGGCTTTCAGCGACAGATGCAACACGCCATTTGGTCAGGCGTTAGCTATGGTGTGATCGGTGCTTTGATGATGCTGGTCGGCGGATTGATGTTCGCCGTTGCATTGAACATCAACACCTATGAACGATCACCCACTTCGCAACCGCTGGCACAGATCACCATTGAACAGTCGGAACAGAAAACATTTCGCATCAGCCTGATGCGCATTCCATCGGGTGACTTGCAGGTGTTTCAGCTACGTGGTGACAGTTGGCACGTCACTGCACGCCAATTGACCTGGTACGGATGGACACAATTAATTGGCATGCATAGCAACACACGACTGCAAACATTGATCAGCAACGGCAGCGATTCCAACTTCTATTCACTGAGTCGCAACACAGGAATTGATCTCGCCTCATTGCCATTGCGCTTCCCCATCACACAAAACATTTTGCAATCAGGTGTACTGACCAGCATTGATTATCCACTTCAAGACGGGTTGCGTTATCAAATCAACGTATCCGATACAGGACTAGATATTCGCGCGATCAATCAACCTAAATAAAACGCATTACTTTTTCTTTTTGCGTGAGCGCTTCTGGACCGCCCCGGCCACCGCCATCAAACGTTGAAACTTTGGACACTCCAGATGGCTGGGGGCCTTACACTCTGCAGCATGACGCAATCCGTCACGAATCGTTGTGAGTTGCTTTATTTTCTTGTCGAGCTCATCTGCTTTGTTTGAAAGTCCCTTGCGATCTACCTTCAACCCACCCGGCGTAAACATCACGCCAATCTCTACGAGCGAGAATCCTGCGTTTCTCCCCAGCGCGATAATGGCCAGACGCTCCAGAACAGCTTGCTCGAATAATCTGCGCAAGCCTCTGCGACCAATCGACCGAATCAGCCCTTGCTCCTCGTAATAGCGTAGTGCAGATACCGGCAAACCAGCCTCTTTGGCGACCTCCCCAATGTCCAGCACTTTTCGCAACATTTCGCTTGACCTCAAGTTGACTTGAGCTCGTATGCTAACGACACATCAGGAATCCCACAACTTCCTGCACAGAACTGGAGGCAACATGTCACTCGAATGGTTATTGATCTATCTATCACTCGGCGCTTTTGTCGGATTCATGGCCGGATTACTTGGCGTTGGCGGAGGTGGAATACTGGTGCCTTTGCTTGCATCGATATTCGCGTATCAAGGCTGGCCAGCAGAACATGTGGTACATCTTGCCCTGGGTACATCCATGGCAGTGATGATTGTCTCTGCGTCTTCCAGCACGTGCGCGCATGCGGCAAAGAACATGGTGTTATGGATGGTAGTCAAAGGTATGGCGCCCGGCATTATCATCGGTGCGTTTATCACCACACACGTGGCATCGCACTTCTCTTCGTACTACATCGCCATCTTCTTTGCCGCGTTCATGGCGCTAATCTCGATACAGATGTTTGTTAACTGGAGTCCGGCACCCAGCGGCAAGCCCTTTACTGTTGGCAGTATGACAACCGTTGGTGGTGGTATCGGTTCCGTTTCAGCACTCGCTGCAGTGGGTGGCGGTTTTCTCACCGTGGCTTATCTCACCTACAAAAATACAGAAATGAAAAAAGCCGTCGGTACGTCTGCCGCCATTGGACTTCCCATCGCGGTGGCAGGAACGATAGGCTACATCGTTAGCGGCTGGTCGACCACCTCGAATCAGGAGTGGACCGTCGGTTTTGTCTACATTCCTGCTTTTATTACCATTGCCGTCGCCAGCTATGTCACCGCACCCTATGGCGCACAACTCTCGCAACGATTGCCGAATGCTTCTTTAAAGAAGATATTCGGTGTCGTCACCTTGGCACTCAGCGCGAAGATGTTGTATTCCATTGCTTGATGACATTGCTATAGTTGCAACATCACAGCAAGGCATCATAAACATGCAACCCGACTTCTGGCACAACCGCTGGTTTACCAATCAGATTGGCTTTCACGAATCGGCTGCCAATCCGTTGTTAGTCAAACATATCGATAAGCTGAAGTTACCCAAGGATAGTCGCATATTTTTGCCCCTATGTGGCAAGACACTGGACATCGGCTGGATGGTCAATCAAGGTTATCAAGTTGTCGGTGCGGAACTGAGCAAGCTGGCAGTGGATCAGCTATTCAAGGAATTGGGCGTAGCGCCCGCGATTACATGCCGTGGCAATATCGATCACTATCACACTAACAATATTGACGTCCTTACTGGCGATATCTTTGACATCACGTGCGATATGATTGGCAAGGTTGATGCAATCTATGATCGCGCTGCATTGGTTGCCTTGCCGAGTGAGATGAGAATACGATATACGCGACATCTAGTTAACGTGACCAACGCCGCACCACAGTTATTAATTTGCTTTGAATACGATCAAACGCTCGTTGATGGTCCACCGTTTTCTGTTGATGCAGATGAGGTCAGACGTCACTATGAAAATTATTATGATTTAGTGCAATTGGACAACATCCCTGAAAAACTGAGACAACAATTTGATGCAGATGAGGTTGTGTGGCTATTGCAAAGAAACACTTGAACAGGAATGCCGACACCTTAACCAGAGCGACGAAGCGTGTACTTGATAACACGTTGCGATCTGGCAGGAATCGTTACTTTCCATGTTGGCAAGCCCTTGTGCATGACGTGCTTGGATGACTCGCGCACAATGGATAAATCACCTTGCTGCGTATCCTGTCGATACTCGAAATCGACCGCATCAACAAGGCCGTTAACCAGTGTAACCTCCATATCTATTTGCTCATAACGGAGCTTCGCTTGGTTAACCGTATAAATGCGGAGAGCTTTTGGCGTCACAATGACATCAGAAGCCGAACCAACTTCAATATCCACTGGCAAACCGACTGGCGAGTCCTTTATCTTGTTTATACCCGCAATGAGAGACTGCTTACTGTCAGTCTCCATCACCACGACACTTCCTGCTGGCAATGCTCTACCTAGACCGCGGACTTCCTTGTTTTGCATCCGCAATAAAATTTTGGCTGGGGTTATTGATGTTTCGAGGGCGTCGTTGACCGAATAGCGATCCGCCGTAAAAGTATAAATTTTTTTGAATGACACACGCTGACTATGCGTCATCATTACCTGCTTAATCTGTCGAGATGGCAGATCAGATTTGAATGGCAGTTCATATAGCTTGTAATCGCCCAGATCACGCTGCTTAACCATTACAACTTCTTCCAGCTCAGCAGCGCGAGACAAGGACATTCCTTTCAATCTCGTCATCGACGGGAGCGCTCCGACCATTGCTGCGTCGACCTTTGTTGTGAAGTCATTCGGCAGAGCCGGGGAATTCCACTGGCCAATCGGCCAACAACTTGATGTCAAGTACTCAGGTTGCGCGGCAACGGCTGTCGTTGACTCATCGCGTTCGATATTCCCCGCAATCACCTGCACTGGCGCATTTACAAAACTCGTATCCTGCTTATTCGCCAATGTCACCCAGCCCGTCAAATCCAGACTACGTCCATCTGGGTTGATGCGCGCGACGTAGTTAGCGGACCAGTCAAAGCCCATTGCAAGATAGCTCAGGCGAACAATATGTCTGCCTGGTTTGTTTACTCGCACCTTCGCAGACAACACGGGCTTGGAACGTAAA
>DATAHE010000606.1:0-4162 GCA_036263355.1 Steroidobacteraceae bacterium
GTTGACAGCGTGACCTTGCAATAGATTGGCCTTTACCAGATGTTCATTGCTGGCTTCGCTACTCACGTCTACCCAGCGCTCATCCACCAGAGTAACCCAGACTTTGTGCCAATCCAGTTTTTCTTCAGCAAGTTGCTTGAATAGTGCTGCGGGTGTGCGTCCACCTGATACCGCCATGCTTGCTGCGCCGCGTGCGGCAATGGCTTCCTGCAAGTCAACTTGCAGCTCCCCAGACAAAGCATGCGTTAATGCCTTGGTATCGGGAAAGCGATGTTCGTGGAGTGTGGACATAAATTATTCCTGTACCGCAGGACTACATCTATTCATTAGCCGAAAACGACCATCAACAATTAATGCCCTCCTGCCAAAACCGCCGTGAATATGTCCATATAGGCTCCGCAAAAACATCCTGTTTTTGACGGTTTTGTACGGAGGGCATCAATGTTTCCGGTCAGTATTTTAACTGTATGAGTGTGTCGACTTAAAGACGAGGCGACTACAACTCTCCATGCCATGAAAAGCCATCACGTGTAATCAATGCACTCGAAGCTGCTGGGCCCCAAGTGCCTGCAGTGTAGGGCTTTGGCGGCTCGTCAGTTTGCAACCAGCTTTCGCGAATGGGATCAATCCATCGCCATGCTGCATCCAGTTCATCGCGACGCATGAACAAAGTCTGGTTGCCTTTTACAGCGTCCATCATCAGTCGTTCATAGGCATCCAGCTTCTTTTCTTTCTGATTGCCAGCAAAATCAAGACCAAGGTTCACACCCTTTAAACGAATGCCTTCACCTGGTGTTTTTGCCAACAGCGTTAATGTCACGTTTTCATCGGGCTGCAACCGAATGACTAGCCGATTGCGCGCACGTTCAGAACTGGGACGATCAAAAATCGCATGCGGTACTTCTTCGAAGGTCACCACGATTTCTGCAAGCCTTTGCTGCATGCGCTTGCCAGTACGCAGATAGAACGGTACGCCCGTCCAGCGCCACGAATCGACGTAGGCGCGCAGTGCAACGAACGTCTCGGTATTACTCTCGGCTGCAACGCCGGGTTCTTGCAGATAACCGGGCACAGGCTTGCCTGCGATAGCACCTTCTATATATTGGCCGCGCACCGTGTGCTCAATAGCTTCTTTGCCAAATAAAGGACGCAGGGCACGCAACACTTTCAGTTTCTCATCGCGAACATCATCGGGCTTGCTGGAAGAAGGCGGTTCCATCGCGATGATGCATAGCAGTTGCAAAAGATGATTCTGTACCATGTCGCGCAGAGCACCAGTCTTGTCATAGAACGATGCGCGTCCTTCCACACCTACTTCTTCGGCGACGGTGATCTGAACGTTCTGTATGTAACCGCGTTTCCATAAAGGCTCGAACAGCGTGTTACCAAAACGTAGCGCCATCAGATTCTGCACTGGCTCTTTGCCCAGATAATGATCAATACGATAGATCTGACTTTCGGTGAAAGCCTGCATCACATTGCGATTGATCTCATCAGACGAAGCCAGATCATGGCCCAGTGGCTTCTCCAGAATCAGCCGTGACTTCGGTGTGACGATGGCAAGTTCGTTCAGGTGCTTGCAAATATCAACAAACAGCAATGGCGATACGGAAAGGAAAAACACGCGAACTAAATCATCACGATCCTTTAGCTTGTCTTTCAGTTTGCTGAAGTCTGCGGCGGCGCGTACGTCGACTTTAATATAGTCCAGATGTGCGATGAACTTCTGCCAGGCTTCTTCAGTGAACTCCGCGCCCACGCGCTGCTTAACGTGCTCAACCACGCTGGCAATAAACTCTTCGCGTGAAAGCTGCGAACTGGAGACACCCAGGACGCGCGAGTTGGCGGCAAATTGCCCGGCCTTGTGGCGGCGATAGAGTGCAGGCAGTAGCTTGCGTTTGGACAAGTCGCCAGTGGCGCCAAACAGAACAATGTCAAAAACTTCAGTAGCGGGCATGAGAGCCGATCCTAAATAAACGACGGGAAATCAGGGCTGGAATAGTACTACACCGATCCCGATAGTGCGTGTTAACGCCAGCATAGCGCCAAACTGTTGCAGGAAAAGCGAGCTGGCGCACGATGTTGTACCAAAAATCGGCGACGCAAAACGGATGTTATGGCCATCGCCGCATCTGACTCTATAATGCCCACAACATGTTTTAAGGCAGCGAGTGTCGAGGTCATTGTGAACACTAACTATCCCGCGTTGCATGCACGCATTGCCGATGTCACAGCACGTATTGCGCAGCGCAGCGCCGATAGCCGCAAGAGCTATCTTGATCGTATTCATGCAGCACGCCTGCAAGGCACTGCACGACAGACACTAAGTTGTACCAACCTCGCTCATGGATTTGCAGCTGCCGATGGAAGCGACAAGGAACAACTCAAGTCAGGCTCGTGGCCCAACATCGCCATTGTCTCTGCGTATAACGATATGTTGTCGGCGCATCGTCCGCTAGAACGCTATCCCGAGATGATCAAGCTTGCTGCACGCGAAGCGGGTGCGGTGGCGCAGTTTGCAGGTGGTGTACCTGCCATGTGTGATGGCGTGACGCAAGGTCAACCCGGCATGGAGCTGTCGTTGTTCAGTCGCGATGTGATTGCCATGTCAACCGCGATAGCGTTATCGCACAACATGTTTGATGCGGCTTTGTGTCTCGGCGTATGCGACAAGATTGTTCCGGGTCTGTTTATCGGCGCATTGAGCTTTGGCCATCTGCCCATCATCTTCGTGCCCGCAGGCCCAATGACATCGGGCATGCCTAATAAGGAGAAGGCACGTATTCGTCAGCTGTATGCAGAAGGCAAAGTGGGTCGTGATGCCTTGCTCGACTCCGAAGCCAAGAGTTATCACAGTGAAGGCACGTGTACCTTCTACGGAACTGCAAACAGCAATCAGATGTTGATGGAGATCATGGGCTTGCATTTGCCCGGTAGTGCATTCGTTAATCCCAATACGGCACTACGTGATGCATTGACGACTGCTGCAACGAAACGCGTGGCGCACATCACATCGTTGGGCAATCAATATCTTTGCATGGCAGACATGATTGATGAGCGTGCAGTGGTCAATGGCATCATTGGCTTGCTTGCTACCGGTGGTTCCACCAATCACACCTTGCATCTGGTGGCGATGGCACATGCGGCGGGTGTGATCATCAACTGGGATGATTTCCACGATCTGTCTGAAGTCATTCCTCTGTTAGCGCGCGTGTATCCCAATGGCAGTGCTGACGTGAATCACTTCCATGCGGCGGGCGGTATGGGCTTCTTGATTCGTGAGCTATTACATGCCGGGTTATTGCACGGCGATGTGAACACGGTGATGGGCAAGGGACTGGGTGCATACACTCAAGAGCCTTGGCTGGTTGAGCAAACGTTGCAGTGGCGCGATGCGCCTGTAAAGAGTGGCGATGAAACTGTATTGCGTCCCGCGTCGAATCCATTCAGTACGCATGGTGGGTTGACGCTGCTGGAGGGAAACCTGGGACGTGGCGTGATCAAGTCCTCGGCCGTTGAAGCAGAGCATCGTGTGGTGACTGCGCCCGCCGTGGTGTTCAATGATCAGGACGATGTGATCAAGGCATTCAAGGCCGGTCAATTGAATCGTGATTGCGTAGTTGTGGTGAAGTATCAAGGTCCACGTGCCAATGGTATGCCGGAACTGCACAAGCTGACGCCATCGCTTGCGTCGTTGCAATCACATGGCTTTAAAGTGGCACTCGTAACTGATGGACGTATGTCGGGCGCATCGGGCAAAGTACCTGCCGCCATTCATGTCACACCGGAATGCTTGAACAATGGACCGCTACACAAAGTGCGCGATGGCGACATCATTCATCTTGATAGTTACAAGGGAATTCTTGAAGCTCGAGTGCCGTTAGATGAGTGGGCGATGCGTACTTCAACGCCACCTGATCTCACTCACTTCCATTATGGAATGGGAAGAGAGTTGTTTGCGGGCATGCGTAACTTGGCGGGTGATGCGGAGAGAGGTGCGGGATTTTTTGATGTGGTTGATCGGTAGGGGGACTCTCGTCACCCGCCACAGCCGAATAGGTGGCAAAAGTGTTGGACGATCAGAGCAGAGGCCTCAAGGGGTATCGATTATTCTACAAAATACCCCGCTGGAAACTTCTCAGTAATCACGCCCATCGGTTGG
>DATAHE010000607.1:0-2414 GCA_036263355.1 Steroidobacteraceae bacterium
GAACGGTCCTGCTTCAGCGGCCTTTGTTGCATCTTGGAATGCTGAAAGGTGGTATGTAGCACCTAAGGTACAGTTCGCCGTTCTTACGATAACTTGCGACGGTGCAAAATCTGACGTATCGAAGAGAGTCACCAGTTACGATTTCTCACTGTGACCAGTGACAAGGTTAATGCTGCTACAATTTTAGAAGCTTAATTAAAAAGGAGCTGCAAACGCAGTTCCTTTTTTTTGGCCTATAAGTTTTATCTTACCAGACAATTATTTTACGATTCATCACTTGGACACGATCTGTTCAAGGTTGATCTGACAGCCGGTATATACATTCCAGTCTTCTCCAGTTACCGGCACCTGCATCATTAGCAGGAATCGGTAGTGCGACCTGCATAGTATTCATCAGTGTTGCCCATGCCTGTACTTCGGGAGTAGTGGCATCAATACGCGCGCGTAGTTCAGGACTGTATTGTTCATTCACTTCCATGATCATGAATAGATGATTAGCTATCAGATAGATTTCCATCACGGTGATACCGCAATCACGCAGTGCCTTGGTGACAGCCGCCGGCGGACCACCAGGTTTATGGAATTCGGTGTAGCGTTTGATTGCCTCTGGATCGTTTCTTAAATTAACGGTAAAGCATTGGCGAGTATTGTTCATGGCGTTTCTCTTGCCTCTAATCACTAGCTTATTTATCAAGAATCACCGAGGTGGCTGTTCCCGCTCAGCGCTTGTCGCCACATGCGTTCCCGCAAGGCTATTCGCAACGGTGACTGCAAAGTCTCGATACAACGGTTGTAAGAGATTTTTGTCGCCACCATTTTCAGGAACCGAGATGCGTGAATACGCCTCGATATGCGAGATCGGCGTGCTCTCACCTTGTTCGTCACTGAGCATCAAATTCCCAGCGAGCGTACCGGTATGTGGTTTCGCTCCAAAGATGCTGAAGTTGGTTGTGGCATGCAGATCATAGTTATCAATGTAGATTGATAACGTAGCTCCAGTCTGCGTGTCACTTGTATCGAGTAACTTGCGCGATTGCAGTTCGGTCTTGACTACCTCAAGCAAAGCTTTGTCGTTGAATCGGGAATCTGCACTTGTCTTGTTCATCATGTCTGGTGCAAGGGACAACGTAACCATCTTTACCTGGCGGATCGCTGTCCTGGTTGGCTCCGTTGCATTGGTTACAGGTTTCGCAAGCTGTGAAGGTGTTGGCGATTGAACAGGAGCAACCGGGGGTATCACTGGCGTAGCCGGTGTACTTGGTACCGGGCTCTGGTTTGAACTTGAGGTTGCAGCAGTAGCTTGTGATGCTGTGGAAGAAGAGGAATTCGACTCTTCTTTGACTTCGGTCTTTGCTTTGCCCTCGCGAACAACGTGACCGAAGACAGTCACCTCACCGCAACCCGAGATGCATATCAACGCGAATAGCAGTGCAATCTGGATTTGTCGTGTCATGGTCAAGTACGAAGGCCAAGTGCGAAGTGTTTAGTCCTTCGCACTATACCGCACGATTGCGTTAATTGTTAATTCGGTCCGTGCATTGACCTTTGTAGCAAGGTGTTGGTTTTCATCAACTATCAATCATCCAGACTTCCCATGGTCAAGTTGACCGTTGTGCCCGTCATGCCACTGGCATTATCCGACGCCATCAACACCGCCATACTGGCTACTTCATCCAGCACCATTACTCGTCGCGGATGCGTCATGTTTGCCAGATAACCCTGGAACTGTTCCCATGTCATTTTCATCTGATCAGCTTTGGCTTCAAACACATTACGTATAGTGTTCGTATCGGGCATACCGTGAGGTCGCAATCCGAGCACGCGAATGCCGTATGGTGCAAGCTCAGCGGACAAATCGCGCGTGAGTGCTTCTTTCGCAGCATGGGCCGAGCCATAGCCGCCATTCAAACGCGAACCCATGCGAGCCGGAAGCGCCGTCACTGTCATGATTACGCCAGATTTATTGGTGATCATGCGACGCGCAGCGAGACGTGCTGTTAGAAAGTATGATCGGGTATACGCCACAACTGGAAAGGAGAATTGCGCCACATCCATCTCGATCAAGGGCACGCCGACCACCTCTGCTGTAGGCAAGCCCACGGCGTTAAACGAAATATCAATGCGGCCTGCTTTATCGACAACGGATTGCAGATGCTTGTCTATTGCCGTTTCATCTAGTGCATCCACTACTGCCGATTCGACCTGACCACCTGCCGTCTTGATGTCTTTGGCAATTACATCAATAGATGTCTGCCGATGCCCCGTCAAAAATACTCTCGCACCTGCATTTGCAAAAGCTTTGGCTACCGCACCACCGATGGCACCGCCACCACCATAAATCACAGCGATTTTGTTTTTCAGCATCATGTTTCGTCTCTCATATATATGGTGCACAGCACGACTCGCGGGATTGC
>DATAHE010000608.1:0-8832 GCA_036263355.1 Steroidobacteraceae bacterium
GATAACGGCTTCTTCTGTTGTCGCCATTCACTCAGGCCAATTTGCAACGCCTCGTCCACGCCTTGCCGATTAAAAGCGCCTGTGAGTGCATCGGTGCGGGTTTTTTCTTCCAGCTGCTGTGCATGTGCATCCAGCAGCGAGTTTACTTCGGCAAGTTCACGCGCGCGTTTACGTTGCCGTCTAACTTCACGCGTTAACAACGCAATACGATAACCAAGAAAGGTGATAAAGATGCACAGCCATGCAACCAGGATGGCGAGATACCATTTCTCTGTTGAGATTTGTTGTCCAATCAGTTCAACGCGATGTAGTTTGAAATGATGATCACCCAGTGCATTGGTGTTGCCGGTTTGTATTTCGAAGATGGTGGTGTTTTCAAACTGTGGGTGACTGAGCTCAGGTGGAATCTTGTAGTTGACCACCCACCAGTTTGCCACGAAGAAATCGCTCAGCGAGAACTCGACCATCTGGTTCTTGAGCAGCTCGGTGGAGAACTCGATCTGGTTGTACTTGGTGCTGGAGGTGTCTTCGACCTTGCTGTACATGGGGTCGAAGTTGCGCAGGTAAACGCGTAACGTTTTGTTGGGGCCCTCATAGTCCAGCCACAAACGAATCTTGCTGTAGTTGCGCAAGTCCACGCCGTGGATGCGATTGGGATCAAAGAAAACTTCGACTTCGCAGAATGGATAAGCATATTTATCGCGAACTGTGCAGCGCCATTCAAAGCCAGAGGTGCTCAGCAATTCGATACTGCTATTACCGCCACTCGGCACGTCATCATAAGCGCGCACGGTGTAATTACTTTCCGGCGTGATAACGATGGTGGAATGTAGAATGTATTTCTCACCCAGCACAGCGCCGATGGTGATAAGCACCAGAATGCCAAGCGTGATTTCCAGTCGCCAACTACGATTCATGTCAGTACTTTTTTTGATCAACTCTCAGACGGCGCACTATAGAGAAACACGATGACCAGCGATGTTTATCAGTAGACATTCCTGTCACGCGGTTTAACCGATAATATGCTGCTAGTATCACAGTTTGCTAACAAACTTTACTGAGTGATTTCCGCACGCGATTTATGTCTTCAAGCATCTGTCTGCGGCACGACGCTTGTTGTTAACGTTATTCAGGTCCTCAACTCAGATGACAGATCGAAGGCTTCGAACTTCTGTCCCAGCCATTCCAGCCCAAAAATAATTTCCACAACCAGAATGGCTATAACTGTAATGGTGGCAAGTGTCGTTGCTATCACATAGCCAGTAAACCACTTGGTCAGGAAAAATACCAATGCTGCAAACAGTGCAGCAGGCAATACCGCCAACGCAATGATTAATATCAATCCCGCCATAAACAACAGACGTTGACCCATCACCTCGATACCACCCGTGCCGATGCTTTGTCCTGTTTGCATCCAGCCGGGAAAAAGTATGGCCGCAGCATTGAGGAACAGTACTTGAGTGGCGCAGAGCAGGACACCCACGATGGCAACAGCTAACGTGCTGCTCCAGTGAATCACTGGTGTCATCCATCGATATTGTTCGGCATGCAGGCACAGCGAGGTCGTGAGCAAAAATAACCCGTAGATAAAGCTGACGATGGTCACCGGCGTGAGTATTTCGCCGAGCACAACTTGCCAGCCACGTAGCGGATAGATTTTGAGGATGTCGGCATTCATCAAGTCGTTGCGTAAATCCTGACGCGCAATGATGGGACCAAAAAACAATACATATCCTGCAATGACGCTGGTGACTCCCAGCACAATGCTGCGCAAGATTTCATTGTCGCCGTTGGTGAGCCATTTGCAAAACAACACCACAACCAAGAGCGATATCCACGCTGTTCGCCCTCGTAAATAGGGCGCGGTCGCCAGCAGATTCTTCCATAAGAATGCAATTTCAGGTCGGCGTACTTTGGCCAGGCTGAAAGGTTCTTTTGCTGCCTTCTGCTTGCTTTCACCCAATCTGAATTTTCCGACGCGCATCGCGGCAACTTTCGCCGCGCGCTTCTCTGCTTTGACTAACGATGCTTCCTCGAACGCCACTTCGCTCTTCAAGATCCACAGGTAATGAAGCGCAGCGATCAAAATTGCAGGGCATAATGCAGTGATGAATGTGGCCCATGTGCTGGCGACGGCGGGCGCGATAACCAGCTTTGCTGGCAGCAGTAGTAATGATAGTGGTGAGGTATTCAGCAAACGCATGAAATAACTTTTCAATTCATCCACGCCCATCAACTCTCCATCCGATGCAACCGGCATGTTGTGCCTGGTCCATAGCACAAACGCGACAACAGCAATCACGACCAACGCGAACACACTTAGTTGACGCTTCAGAGACGTGATGCCACGGTCAAGTAATCGAGTAATGACGAATGAAGATGCTATCGAATGCAAGGTCATGGTGAATAGCAATATCCACCAACCGATGAAACGCATCAGCATATTGCTGGATAGATATGAAGACCTTGATGAAATCAATGAGAAAAGGAACGCGGTCAACAACAAACCCAGCATGAGATTGACGATTCGATAATTGATCAACGTGCGGCGCGCAATGGGCGCGGGAAACAGAAATGCAATTTCCGCTTCAGAAAAAGTGAGTGCTGCGCGAGTGCGCGGCCATAGCCAGTACAGCAAGGCAAGCACCGTAAATACCAACGCACCAACCGTTGTGGATGAGGAGTAGTAAAGATCGACAATGGTTGAAGGTGGTGTGACGTGTGCCGTTGCGGCAGTGCCGCCAAATCTGAATTGACGAAAAATCAGAAAGTAAAAATAGAGTATCCCTGCAATGCCGCCAAACAAATATTTGGGCTGCTTCAAACGCTTGATGCGTGTGACTAAGCCATTCTTGATAATGGTAAGCCGCAGAAAAAATAGCGCACTGATAGTAGCGTTCACGATTAACGCTCCGAACCACCGGTGGCGCGGATGAATATTTCTTCCAGACTGACATCGCTTTCGCCCGCGCTGAATTGTGCAACCAGCTCGCTGACGCTTCCCTCGGCGAGCTTCTCGCCGCGTTTCAGTATCAATACATGGGTACACACTTCTTCCAGCAGGTGCATCAGGTGCGAGCTGAGCACAATGGCTGCGCCTGCACGTGCTCGTTGCAGAATGGAATCTTTCATGCGGCGAATGCCAAGTGGATCAAGACCGGTCAGTGGCTCATCAAAGAACATCACCTTGGGCGAATGCAGTACGCCACAGGCAATCGCAAGCTTCTGCTTCATACCGCGTGATAGTTCCCCAGGAAGTTGATCTGCCTTATCAGCAATTTCAAATTCTTCCAGCAGTGGTTCTGCAATCGTCTCGTGGTTCTCTACGCCATAGATGCGTGCAACAAAGGCGAGGTGTTGACGCACAGTCAGATAATCAAACAGCCGCGGTTCATCGGGAAAGAAAGCCAGCTCTTTCTTCGCCGCAATTGGATTGCTTAACAGATCACTACCAGCAATTTCCACTTGACCGGCAGTCGGTGGAATGATGCCGCTAATGCAGCGTAACGTCGTTGTCTTGCCTGCGCCGTTAGGACCGACCAGACCGAGCACCTGACCCGGAAACACGGAGAACGACAAATCGTTGACGGCAACGAATGAGTCGTAAAGCTTTTTAAGATTACTAATTCTGATAGCAGGTGCGTTATCCATAAGTCCTCATTTCTTCTTTTGTCGAGGATCAGTGTGCTTGTGTTTCTGCGCGAGCCTTTAGGTTAGCCAGCCCTGATTCAAAGTCCTTGCCGATGATGCTGTCCATGTTCATGAATACTTGCATGACTTTTGATAGATACGGGCTGGGACCTGACATGCTCCAGTTAACCTGCGTTACACCGTTATTCTCATTCAGATCAAAGACTGTCAGATTGTTGCCTTCGATAGGTTCGATAAAGTCGAGCTTGATACGAATCTGTTGTGGAGTGGATTGCAGAATCTCCATGCGCCCCTTGCCCACCTTGCTGTTGCCTTGCCATTCGTAAACAGCACCGGGACCACTCGTCGGACCACTAAAGGTGCGTTTCATTTCGGGGTCGAGTTTTTCCCAAGGTGACCAGTTTGGCCACTGGTTGAAATCGTTGATGAAGCCGTGGACCGTTTCTGCTTTGGCGTTGATGGCGATGCTGCGCGAAACCGAAAACGTATCGGGTTTGGTGGTGGCGTAACCTAGAATCGCCACGATAATCACGACTAGGCCAATCAGGATTTTCTTGAACATGTGGGCTCCCCCGGCGGTCTGATGAGGTCAGACGATGGCTGACATATAAGCAAACGCGTGGAATGGTATCCTTGCGCCGCTGCGCTGCCAACACGGCGCCAGTATGTTTTCCGAAATTGCTGAAAATCATCGTGCGGACCCAGTAAACTACGCATCCATTTCCTTTCCTCTTTACCGTTTTTATCATCGTTGCCTAATTGCAGAGGCGACGCATCTCCCGGAGCTTCTCTCATGCAAATCGCAAAAAATGCCGTTGTACACATTCACTACACGTTGAAGAACGATGCGGGTGAAGTGCTGGATTCTTCCGACGGTTCTGATCCGCTGGCTTACTTGCAAGGACACGGCAATTTGATTGCGGGCCTGGAAAAAGCGCTGGAAGGTAAAAAGGTCGGTGATTCGCTGAGCGTGAGCATTCCTCCTGAAGAAGGTTATGGCGTTCGCGACGATAGTCTTATTCAGGATGTACCGCGTAGTGCGTTCGAAGGCATTCCCAAAGTAGAAGTGGGCATGCAGTTTCATGCTGATTCCAATCACGGTCCACGTACCGTGACGGTGACAAAGGTCGCCGGTGATACGGTTACTGTGGATGGTAATCATCCGTTGGCCGATCAGACGCTGCACTTTGCAGTGGATATTGTTGAAGTGCGTGCTGCCACCAATGAAGAACTGTCACATGGTCATGTGCATGGTCCAGGCGGACATCACCACTAATTTGTTTGTTAGCTGATTTTGCGAAAAGGCCGGACAAGTAGTCCGGCCTTTTTCTTTGTTGTCGGCGACTCACTGTCATTGTTCATTCACACTGGCATAGTAAATGCTTGTAACCACACTACCCATTGTTTTGTGGAGACATCATGGAAACCACGCCAGTTTCTAGCGCTTCTCGCACTCTCAAAGTGCGCGCCCCAAAATCAACTGCCGCAACACCGCGCAAAGCGGCAAAGGCGGTTACGGTTAAACGCAAGCCAAAAGCCATTGTTAAACCGGAGTCGTTGGAGCCTGAGCACTTAAGCGGGATGATCGCCACCGCAGCGTACTTCATTGCTCAAAAGCGCAACTTCGCACCCGGTGATGAACTAAACGACTGGTTGATGGCCGAGCAAGAAGTACTTGCTGCACACGCAGCGAACGCCTGAATCAGCGTTAGGCGCAGGAGTTTGACTTGCCAGCCAGATGGCAAAGGCGAGTAGAATCCGCTTCACTGCAATTTACAGTGGAGTCCGGCCATGATGCGCGTTGTTCACTTGCTCGCGGAAAAAGGCAAAACCATGCAGGTGTGGACCATCGAACCCACACAGCCGGTTATTAGTGCAGTTCGTTTAATGGCAGAAAAGCGCATCGGCGCATTGCCTGTTGTCAGCAATGGCGAGATCGTTGGCATCGTGACTGAACGTGACTATGCACGCAAAGTGATTCTTCACGACCGCGCTTCTGCGACTACACCAGTGAAAGACATCATGACTGAACACGTCATCACTGTTCGTCCCGAAGATACGATTCAATTTTGTATGCACATGATGACGGAGAAGCGCTTTCGTCACTTGCCCGTTGTTGAAAAAGGCAAGTTAGTTGGCATGGTATCGATTGGAGATTTGCTGAAGACCGTGATCGATGAGCAACAGCAGACCATTGCGCAGCTGGAAAAATATATTACGAGCTGATGCTGTATCTGTCTGCGCTGACTTACGGTGATGAGTCGTTGCGACTGTGACCGTCGAGTAACGGTCATTTGATGATGTTTGCAACCAGGCGTTCGGATAGCCTTAATCTGAATTCGAACTGATAACTTTCTTCTCCAGCATCGCCCTGATGTTGTTGTGATCAATATCCGCAATACTGTTCACGATCATGTCTGGCTCGTAAGGATAGCGATGCACATCTTCCTGACGTGTGCCGCCACTTAGTACCAGAATGGTGTGATAACCCACTTGTGCGCCACCGAGAATATCGGTTTCCATTGTGTCGCCAATTACGACAGTTTGATCTGTATCCAGATCAATTTCCTTGCGTGCAGCGCGAAGCATGAAAGGGCTGGGTTTGCCCACGCTGAATGCCTGCACACCCGCCGCTTTTTCGAGTAAAGCGACGACGGCACCACAACCAGGGCGGCTGCCTTTTTCAGTGGGCGCATTCGGGTCCATGTTGGTGGCGATCAACTTCGCACCGTTCAGTAACATCTGCGTTGCGATCTCGCACATCTCGAACGTCAGCGTGCGACCTTCACCAACCACCACATAGTCAGGATCTTTATCAACAATCGCATAACCGCGCTTGTTCAGTGAAGTGACCAGGCCGCTTTCGCCGATGACGTAAGCAGTGCCATTGGGTTTTTGTTTGGCAAGAAACGAAGCAGTGGCCATCGCGCAGGTGTACACATGTTCCTGTTCAACTTCAAAACCAAGACGCTGTAACTTGGTTGCAACGTCCAGTCGTGAACGCTGACTATTGTTGGTCATGAATCGGAAAGGAATATTCTCACGGCGCAGCGACGAGATAAATGCCTGTGCGCCGTCAATCACGTGTGTGCCGCGATAAATCACACCGTCCATGTCAATCAGATAACCAAACTTGTTCATGCTCCAAACCTCTCAAAAGTACGATGCCACTCTAGCATGATGGATGCGGCACTGCATTAAAGGGCAGCGCATCAGCGTCGGCGTCTCCCGACTCTGGCGGAGAATGCAAACATCCCTTATTTTTACCCTCATAAATCGACACAGGGAATGTGCTTATAAATCTGAGAGAGTAGAAAACAATAATGCATGCATCGAATATCTATCGATTCGATCATTACCGGATGGACTGCAAGAACTGGACCCTCTATCGAGGTGACGAAGTTCTTGAATTGCCACCCAAGGTGGTCGATGTACTCATCTGCTTATTGAAGCACGCTGGTGATACTGTTTCTCACGAGGAGTTAATGCGTGCTGTTTGGCCTGGTCTTGTGGTCGACCATGGCGCGCTGAAGCATGCTATATCCATCATCCGTTCCACGCTGGGTGATGAGCCGCCATATCGTTTCATAGAAACGGTTAAAGGGCGGGGTTACCGGTTTATCCATGCAGTTGCAGTCGAGCGCAATGCTGAGGATGCTGAAGATCAGCGATCAGCACCATCTACAGAGCTTTCAAGCTCGCGCAATGACATCACTGCTTTCGCCATCTCGCTAATTGCAGCATTGGTACTGATTGGTGTTGCCTGTTTGCCTCGAATAACCAGGCCTGTATTTGAAGCCAAGCAAATTACGACGCAGTCGCCCCAAATTCCAGTTATCGCCGTCGCGCTATCGCCGAGTGGCAATAAACTTGCTTTTGCTGACAAGACTGGATTGTATGTTGGCGATCCACATGGCATCGAACGTCATCGTGTTCCACTTCCAGACGGAGTTGTGACAACTGATCTGCAGTGGTTTCCAGATGACTTCCACCTGCTACTGACAACTGCAAGCGAGGGTCTCTCGTTATCTACATTGTGGAAAATTGCCGTGGTAGGCGGTGAACAAAAACAATTGCTGACGGATGTGAGTCTGGCCGCGCCATCTCCGGATGGAAAGCTGGTGACCTTTATTCGCAACGACGACGAGCTCTGGATCGCCAACGCCGAGGGTAACAATGCCCGGTTGCTCTTCAAAAGCAGTAGCAATGTACTCATTTCTCTGGGCACGCGCATTACTCCAGATGGCAGCTCAGTAGCCGTGAATCTGATTGATCGCAGCAGTGGTACATCGCAGATCCAGCTGGTGAGAATTGAAGATGGTTCCGTGTCAACTTTAATGAAAGCAGACTACGACATCATTGATTTTGCATTTCTGAACAATTCTGAATTACTGATCTCTAAATTGCCCAAAGTCATAATGTCGGAAACAGAGCTGATTGTGGTCAAGCCGGATAGGCACGCAGACTCCAGTCATTCACAGTCTCATCATGCGTACTCATGGCCAGATATGGAGAGCTACAGCTTGAATGCCACGCGTGACGGCGATCTGGTTGCGCTGATTAACATGAAGATGTCGTCGAGAATATTTGTCGGCGAACTTGATGATAGTGGCAATGCGTTTACGAACATCAAAACACTGAACAATCCAGAATATGAGAGCGCGCCTGCAGAGTGGCTGGCGGACAGTCGCACCTTGATTTTTGTATCCAGCAATCATGGTCGTCACAGCATTAACGCTCAATCTGTCGATTCGACTCATATCAAAGAGCTGGTGAATGATGAGTACGATAATAAGGATCCAGCTGTCACTGCTGATCAACGCTGGCTCTTTTATTTTTCTTCCGTTGTAAATCGTGATCCATCTGATTCAACAATGAGGCTGATGAAAAAGCCGCTATCTGGTGGTAAGGCTATTGCAATTGATACTCGTGATGATGCGTTGTGGAGGCTGCACTGTGCGGCAACAGCCCTGCGGTGCGTGGTTGCCGAAAATAACGGTGATGAGACTACGTTTTTTAATTTTGACGTTGATCGTGGAAAAGGTGAAACACTTTATAGTGTGAAATGGGGGGAGGCGGACACCTTTTATGAGTGGGATGTCTCGCCTGACGGTTCTGCAATCGCATATGTTAATGTGAGTAGTGCACCGACGGATATCCACATCGTCACGCTGCGCAATG
>DATAHE010000609.1:0-5469 GCA_036263355.1 Steroidobacteraceae bacterium
ACGTCTCGCGACGTGCTTTCACTGCATCGCTCAGGACTTTCAGTACATCGACGGAATCTTCCCAGCCAATGCATGCATCGGTGATGCTTTGGCCATAGACCAGTTTCGCGGGATCATCGACGCCGGTCGTGAATTTTTGAGCACCAGCTTTCAAATGACTTTCTACCATCACGCCAAAGATATGTTGCGAACCACCAGATAACTGGCCAGCAATGTCTTTCGCCACATCGATCTGACGTTGATGTTGTTTACTACTGTTGGCATGCGAACAATCAACCATCAAGCGCGGAGTCAGTTTCGCGGCCTGCAATTCGGCGACTGCTGTTGCAACGCTGGCCGCATCGTAATTGGGTTGCTTGCCACCGCGCAGAATCACATGGCAATCGCGATTGCCAGTGGTAGCAACAATTGCGACCTGACCATTCTTGTGAACACCGAGAAAATGATGTGGACGCGCAGCAGACTGAATCGCGTCGGTGGCAATCTTGATGTTGCCGTCGGTACCGTTCTTGAAACCAATCGGAGCAGAAATGCCTGAAGCGAGCTCACGATGCACCTGACTTTCGGTAGTGCGTGCACCGATGGCGCCCCAGCTAATCAAGTCACCAATGTATTGCGGTGAAATGGTGTCGAGAAACTCACCGCCTGCAGGCAGGCCGAGCTTGTTGATATCGGATAGTACCTGGCGTGCAATGCGCAGGCCTTCATCAATGCGATAGCTTTCATCCAGGCCCGGGTCGTTGATCAAACCTTTCCAGCCCACCGTGGTGCGAGGCTTCTCAAAATAAACACGCATGACGATCTCGAGCGTGTCGGCATACTTTTCACGCTGCTCCATCAAGCGCTTGCCGTACTCCAGTGCCGCAACGGGGTCGTGAATGGAACAAGGGCCAATGATGATAAGGAGGCGGTCGTCGTGACCATGAAGAATGCGCTTGATGTTACGGCGAGTGTTTTCAATCAGTGTTTCGACTGCCGTGCCGCGAATGGGGAAGAAGCGTACCAGATGTTCCGGTGGCGGCAGAGGGCGGACCTCTTTGACGCGTTCGTCATCCGTCGGGCCGGTTTTATCGGCAGGTGCATTCCAGCCTTCAGCTGCGGTGGTGCTCATGATGTCCTCGATTGCAGTGCAAAATTCTCTAGCCAAAAAAAAACCGCCGGGTTTTCCGGCGGTTTAGTGATTTCGAAGCGTTTTATCTGCCTACGCGCTCGTCTTCACACCGCCGGTTGGGGGTGAATACCAGAAGTAGCCATAAAAGTAGGAAGAACGCATGGGTCGGGAATCTATATGGGTGAGGGTTGGGCCGTCAAGCAAAAAAGCGCTGGGCAAAGTGCCGCCTGCTGATATTGAGATGATTTGCCACATCAATCGGCGCATTGCTGTCGTTATGTCTGAATGGCAAGCCGTGAGATCATCTCGGTCCCATGCAATATGGCAGGTCTAGTTGTGAAGATCCTTTCCGCATTTTCTCGTTTGCACCCATCCTGGATGAAATATCTGGGATCCGAATTCCAGTCGCCATACATGCAGCAGCTGGAGCAGTTTCTTGCGCACGAGGAACAGCAGGGGAAAGTTATTTTTCCCAAACCTGAGAATATTTTTAATGCCTTTAACTCTACCCCGCTCAACAAGGTCGAAGTGGTGATCCTCGGGCAAGACCCTTACCACGGTGCCGGACAAGCGCATGGGCTTTGTTTCTCGGTGCAGCAGGGCGTGGATATTCCGCCGTCACTTCGGAATATTTTCAAAGAGATCAAAAACGATCTGGACTTTCCAATTCCGCAGGAGGGTTCGTTGCAACACTGGGCGGATCAAGGTGTGTTGTTGTTGAATGCCACATTAACAGTGGAAGAGGGCAAAGCAGGATCGCATCAAGGCAAGGGCTGGGAACAATTCACCGATACGGCGATTAAAGTGGTGAATGAGCACTGTGATCATGTTGTGTTTATGTTGTGGGGCAATTACGCGCACAAAAAAACCGCGCTCATCGATGAGTCAAAGCATTGCGTTCTCACCGCCGCGCATCCTTCGCCATTGTCTGCACATCGCGGCTTTCTTGGCTGCAAACATTTTTCGAAGGCAAATGAGTATTTGCAATCGCATGACAAGAAGCCCATTGATTGGCGGTTGTAGAAAGCTGTCGCATTTATCTTCGCTCTTAAGGACGTTCCTTTCCTTGCTAACGTCGTTGTTCGTATGTATTCAAAAACGCCACTGGTACATCCATGTAGGCTCTGGCAAAAACTCCTGTTTTTGACAGTTTTGAATACATGCGAACAACGACGTCGCTCGGAATGGCATCTCAACGCCCGTTTGGCAATTGATGAACCTTCTAGGCAAGCAATCATATTCCCGGTATCGTTCACGATATGTCATCTCCTGGCAAATACGAACAATACGATCATCGCTCACCCGAAAAAGTGGGTGTGCTGTTGGTGAATCTGGGCACACCTGCTGCGCCAACGACTGCGGCAGTTCGACGTTATCTAAAACAATTCCTCAGCGATCAACGTGTCATCGATTATCCGCGCTGGTTTTGGTTGCCAATACTGCATGGTGTGATTCTGCGTGTGCGTCCATCGCGCAGTGCACATGCTTATCAGCAAATATGGACCGAACAAGGTTCGCCTTTGTTGGTGAATACCAATGCATTGGCAAAGGAACTGCAATCCGAGCTACAAGTTACTGATGCTGATATTCAGTTGACCGTTGGCATGACTTACGGAGAACCATCCATTGGCAATGCGTTGAAGAAATTGCGTGAAGCTAATGTGCGAAAAATATTGGTGCTGCCACTGTATCCGCAATATTCAGTGAGTACGACCGCCTCAGTGTTTGATGCTGTTGCCAACGCACTCAAGACGGATTTCTGGTTGCCAGAACTGCGCTTCATCAATAGTTATCACGATGATGATCAATATATTTCTGCACTTGCACAATCGGTGGCAGCACACTGGCAGCAACATGAGCTCAATCATTTGTTGATGTCGTTCCATGGTCTGCCGCAACGTTATCTATATCAAGGTGATCCTTATCATTGCCACTGTTTGAAGACGGGCAGGTTGATTGCAGAGAAGTTGCAGTTGAAGCAAGGTGAGTGGAGCGTAAGCTTCCAGTCGCGAGTGGGCCGCGAGAAATGGTTGCAGCCCTATACCGAACAAACGTTGATGAATTTTCCCGCGCAGGGAATAAAGCGTGTGTCCGTCATATGTCCTGGCTTTGCTGTGGATTGTCTGGAAACACTGGAAGAAATCGCCATTCGCAATCGCGAAGACTTTATGGCCGCAGGTGGCGAGAAATTTGATTACATCGCTGCATTGAATAGCGATGCATCGCATGTCACATTGTTATCGAAACTGATCAGGCATCACACTCAGGGCTGGCAGGCAAGACAGTCCGATGCGATGATCGCAGAGAAAGCCAATCAACTGGCTGCGTCGAAATCAGGGTAGTATTTCATCCACTATGATCGGTCGATTCCTCGAAATCAGTGTGCACGCGCCCGATATTCTGGCGTCACTGGGGTTCTATGAGTCGCTGGGATTTCAGCAAGTACAGGTAAATGAAACGTGGTCACATCCATACGCGGTAGTCAGCGATGGACGATTGATGCTGGGACTGCACGGTGTACCGCTTAAATCGACGACACTCACTTTTGTTAAAGCAGATCTCGCGCAGCACATGGATCAGCTGCGTTCTCTCGACCTGGTGCTGGAACAGGAGCATCTTGGTAGTGATGAATTCAATGAAGTCACGTGCCATGATCCCAACGGACAACGCATGAGGATTGTTGAGGCGCGTACCTTTTCACCGCCAGATATTTCGCCCACTTACCTGTCCAGTTGCGGCTACTTTGTTGAATATGGAATTCCGGTAAAGGAATTCTTGCAAGGCATTTCTTTCTGGGAGCGATTCGGACTAATCGCCATGGAAAAGGAAGAAGCGCTTTTTGATCGCGTAGCATTAACCAGCGATCACCTGAATCTGGGATTGCATCGCAGTCGTGCGCTGCGTCATCCCGTGCTAGTGTTTGAAGATGAAGATATGAAGTCGAGGTTGCAGAGTTTAAACGATCGCGGCTTTGAGCTTGGTGACGAAATGCCCGATGCGCTGGATGAAGACAGCAATGCGGTATTAATCGCGCCTGAAGGCACCAGATTATTATTAACGCAAAGTATTGCTTGATCACGTGGAGAAGAAATCATGAACACAAATTACACTGTGCAAAATCCATTGCGTCCAATCATTATCGGTTTGCTGGTGCTTATCGGCATTTTGATTTTATGGAGTAGCTTCTACACAGTGACGTCTGGCGAACGCGCGATTGTGTTGCGATTTGGTCAGGTACAGGGGGTTGAAAAGGATGGACTGCATTTCAAAATGCCTTTCATTGAATCCATCAAAATTGTAGATGTACGCACACAGAAAGCACATTCTCCCGCCACCGCTGGTACACGCGACCTGCAATCAGTGCAAACAGAAGTTGCTCTGAACTATCACTTGAACGGTGACTCGCTGGCAGATACCTATACCCGCATCGGGCTTGATGTCGAAAACAAGATTATCGATCCACGTATTCAGGAAGTGGTGAAAGCAGTGATCGCCAGGTTCTCGGCTGAAGAGTTACTAGTGAAACGCGAAGACGTGAAGTCCGAAATCGCCAGCGGCCTGCGTTCTTCGCTAACTGCTTACAACATCACGGTCGAAGATATCCAGATCACCAATTTTGCGTTCTCGCGTGCATTCGACTCCGCAATTGAAGCCAAGCAAACAGCTGAACAAAATGCTTTGAAAGCCAAGAACGATCTCGATCGGATCAAGATCGAAGCTCAGCAAAAAATCGCGATGGCAGAAGCCGAAGCGAAGACCATTCAGATTCAGGCGCAGGCTATTAAAGAGCAGGGTGGCGCTGAATATGTGCAGCTAAAAGCCATTGAGAAGTGGAATGGACAATTGCCACAGGTCAGTGGTGCTAATACGCCGTTCATCAATTTGAATCATGCAGCGAAGTAAGCTGGTACGCCTGAAAAATACCGCCATGTAGAAACCAATTATGCGTGATGACAGCAACACGCTTTCATGAGATCCAGAGTGAAACGAGCGAACATGACATATGGGCTCGGGAAGGAATAGTTTTGATCATCGGCGCACGATCTGTGTTCTTCTTTTTTCTGATCGTTGCGATTGCAATATCGGTGGAGGCTGCGGCGCAGACTACCTTGCCTACCATCACAGCGAAGTCTAAGGTGATTCAGATTGTCGATGGCGACGATCACCAAGCAGGTGAAATCGCTCCCGAACTAGATCCGGACGTTTATGTATATCACCCGGGCATCAGCCCAAAAACAATTTCGATCATCACTGATGTAGATCGCCTTGATATCCGCGTTGAACCTGGCAAGAGTTACGACTTTGTGATCGTTTACAACGGCAAACGATGCAATCAACGCCTTAGTCCTGTTCCTGTA
>DATAHE010000610.1:0-2828 GCA_036263355.1 Steroidobacteraceae bacterium
GTGCTGCTGAAGTCCTGGGGATTAATCGCGGTACGCTGCGCAAGAAGTTGCGCGAGTACGGATTGCACGACGCCTGAACAGTCACCTGTTCAGATAAACAACTTCCGATAACGAATATATTTTTGAGAGTAAACGTGACCACCACGATTCGCCGTGCATTGATCAGTGTTTCAAACAAGGAAGGCTTGCTCGAGTTAGTCAGGGAGCTGCAGAAGCTGGACATTGATATTCTTTCTACCGGCGGTACCGCGGCGTTGCTCGCGCAGAACGGCTTCAAGGTAACGCAAGTTTCAACGCACACTGGCTTTCCGGAAATCATGGATGGCAGAGTTAAAACATTGCACCCAAAAATTCACGGCGGCTTGTTGGGACGTCGTGGCGTTGATGAAGCGGTAATGCAACAACATGGAATCGATGCGATTGATTTAGTCGTCGTGAATCTGTATCCCTTCGCCGCGACGATTGCAAAGCCCAATTGCACTTACGAAGATGCGATTGAAAATATCGACATCGGCGGTCCTGCGATGGTTCGTGCATCCGCCAAGAATCATGATCGCGTAACGATTGTGGTTAATCCCGGCGATTATGCTGCTGTCCTGAAAGAGCTGGCGAACAACCATGGTGCAGTGAGCGAAGCAACGCGTCGTCGTCTGGCTGCCAAGGCATTCACGCACACCGCCAACTACGATGCGATGGTAGCGAGTTACCTGACCAAAGTAACTCAGGGCAGTGAAAGCGAGTTCTCTGATTTACTGCCACTTCAATTTCATAAGCGCATGGACCTGCGGTACGGCGAAAACCCACATCAAAGCGCTGCGTTCTACGCGGCCAATGATCTGCAAGGTGCCAGCATCGCCAACGCCACGCAATTGCAAGGCAAGCAACTGTCATTCAACAACATCGCTGACAGTGACACGGCACTTGAATGTGTTCGTCAGTTCGATGCACCAGCCTGCGTGATTGTCAAACATGCCAATCCATGTGGTGTTGCAGTCGGCGCAGATATTCTTGAAGCCTATGATCGCGCTTACAAGACAGATCCTACTTCCGCATTCGGCGGCGTCATTGCATTTAATCGTCCACTGGATTCGAAAACAGCCAATACATTACTCGACCGTCAGTTTGTTGAAGTCATCATCGCGCCTGATGCCGATGCAGAATCGCGTGCACTGTGTGGTCGTAAAGAAAATGTACGGTTGCTGATTACCGGCAACCTGAACGACAGCAACAGCAAGTATGAATTGCGCAGTGTGAACGGCGGCTTGCTGATGCAGACCCGCGATATGGGCATGATCACGACCAAAGAATTACAGGTTGTCACTGAACGCAAACCGACGGAACAGGAATTACGCGATCTGATGTTCGCATGGAAGGTGTGCAAGTTTGTGAAGTCGAATGCGATTGTGTTTGCCAGCGATGGTATGACCATCGGTGTTGGTGCAGGCCAGATGAGTCGCGTGTATTCAACACGCATCGCCGCCATCAAAGCGAAAGACGAAGGCTTGAATGTAAGAGGCACCGTGATGGCTTCTGATGCATTCTTTCCCTTCCGCGATGGCCTGGATGCGGCTGCGGAATTTGGCATCAAGGCAGTCATTCAGCCCGGTGGATCAAAGCGTGACGCCGAAGTGATCGCTGCTGCCAATGAACATGGCATTGCCATGGTGTTAACCGGCATGCGGCATTTCAGACATTGACGACCGCATTAGTAGCTGTCGCAACTGAGTAGCTACATGCCCGCGAACGCGGAAATTAGAAAGTAATTTCCGTTCATGGTGAGCCTGTCGAACCATTCATCGACTTTTCAATGAATCCTTCGACACGCTCAGGGTGAACGGATTACATTGATTGACAGATTTCGTTGGAGCAACACTTTGAACGTTCTCATCATCGGCAATGGCGGTCGCGAACACGCACTGGCATGGAAGGTCGCGCAATCACCTCGCGTCAAGCAGATCTTTGTTGCACCAGGCAATGCAGGCACTGCATTAGAACCACGTGTTACGAATGTCGACATCAATGCCGATCAGATTGATGCATTGATCAAGTTTGCAAAAGACAATCAGATTGCATTGACCATCATTGGTCCCGAAGCGCCATTGGTAGCAGGCATCGTTGATGCGTTCACTGCAGCCGGCCTGCGTTGCTTCGGCCCCAGCAAACTTGCCGCACGTCTCGAAGGCTCCAAGGCCTTCACCAAAGACTTTCTGAAGCGACACAACATTCCCACTGCAGCGTATGCCACGTTTACTGCAAGCACACTGGACGAAGCCTGGATACGTGCACAACGTGCGCCACTCGTTGTTAAGGCAGACGGCCTTGCTGCCGGCAAAGGCGTGATTATCTGCGCAACTCAGCAAGAAGCGATTGACACCATCAAGGCCATGTTCGCGGGATCATTCGGCACCGCAGGCAGCACTGTGGTAGTCGAAGAATTTCTGGAAGGTGAAGAAGCCAGCTTCATTGCGATGGTGGATGGCAATCACATTCTGCCCTTCGCTACTTCGCAGGATCATAAGCGCTTGCTTGACCAAGACATGGGACCCAACACCGGCGGCATGGGCGCTTATTCACCTGCGCCTGTGGTAACACCCGAAGTCCATCAACGCATCATGCGCGAAGTGATGGAGCCTACCGTACGCGGCATGATCACAGATGGCACACCCTATGTCGGTTTCCTGTATGCAGGTCTGATGATCGACGCTTCTGGCGCACCTAAGGTCATTGAATTCAATTGTCGCTTTGGTGATCCCGAAGCACAGCCTGTGATGACAAGATTGAAATCTGATTTGACAGCGTTGTGTGACGCGGCACTTGATGGAAAGCTG
>DATAHE010000611.1:0-7155 GCA_036263355.1 Steroidobacteraceae bacterium
TGTCCAGCGAAGAGATGTTGTAACCGATTAGCTGCGCATGATCGTTATCGACGTTAAATGTAAAAGTCTCCGTCGCCTCACCCTCACTGAACCTGCTCTGATATACGAGAGTAACAGTTGTTACCGTATTTCGGGTATTGACGCTCCAGTTTATTTGTTTTGTATCCTGTAGCTGACCAAGCTTGCGATCAATCGCCGAAAACAAGGCCACAACTTTTTCCTTTGATATGGCCGACCTAAATGCATCGCCTGTCGAATCGTACATGCTCTCGAATTCATGCGCCTTCAGTCTTTCGTGGAATCGGACCACTTCCGGCTCGGCGATCCCTTTGCCATTAAGTGTATCTCCGCATGCGGATAAAAATAGAATTGCCGCACCACACATAACTATTAGACGCATCATAACCATGTCTCCGGAATTCAAATCTCTGTCGATCAGCATACCCGGGATCAGATTTCCCGCCTCGGCAAAAAAGCACTGGCTATCAACGTCAACGCGCCCGCCAACGACAGGTAATAACCCACGTAGGCCAGGCCGTAATTCGTCGCAAGATATCTTGCAACCGTCGGCGCCATTGAAGCACCAATGATGCCCGCAAGATTAAAACTGATAGACGCACCGGTGTAGCGAACCGCAGTAGGAAATACTTCCGCCAGTGCCGTACCCAGTGGACCATAAGTCAATCCCATTGCAGCGAGTCCGAGCGCAAGGAACAACAATACAAGTGCATTGTTGCCAGATGAAAATAGCGGCGCGAAAACCAGGCCAAACAATATGACGATCAGACCGGCAATCATCAGCATATTGCGGCGACCAATACGATCAGCAATGAGCGCAGAGACCGGGATGGCGACGGCCAGCGCCAACACTGCAATTAGTTGCATCACCAGAAAATCCTGACGCGAGTAGTGCAAGGCTTTGGTTCCCCAATCCAGAGTGAACACCGTCATCAGATAGAATGCAACAAAGGTCGCGAGCGCCACAAACGTTCCGATCACAATGGTCACGGCATGCTGCTTGAAGACCTGCACCACTGGCACTCGCACACGTTCGTTATTATCCAGCGCGTGCTTAAAGGCCGGTGTTTCTTCGATATTCAGACGAACGTACAGACCGACTAGCACCAGCAATGCACTCGCAATAAAGGGGACTCGCCATCCCCACGAATAAAACTCTGCGTCACTTAGGTATTTGGACAACACCAGGAAAACGCCAGTAGAACAGATAAACCCTAATGGCGCGCCCATCTGTGGAAACATGCCGAACCACGCCTTCCTGTGTTCGGGTGCATTTTCAATAGCGAGCAGCACCGCTCCACCCCATTCCCCACCCAGGCCAATGCCCTGCCCTAATCGGCAAAGGCACAAAAGTAACGTCGCCGCGATACCGATGGATTGATAACTCGGAAGCAGTCCAATCAATACCGTCGACAAACCCATCGTCAGCAATGCCGCAACCAATGTGGCCTTGCGGCCAATGCGATCACCAAAGTGACCGAAGATCGCCGAACCAATGGGTCGTGCAAAAAACGCCAATGCAAACGTTGCTAACGACTGCAACGTGCCTGCATTCGCATCTGATGTAGGAAAGAATAATTGTGGAAATACCAGCACCGCTGCGGTGGCGTAGATATAAAAATCAAAGAACTCAATGGTGGTGCCGATCAACGATGCAAACAACACCTTGCCGGTTGAGTTAGCCACTCGTTCTTTCATTACAAGTCCCGCTCGTTATTCAAATTAGGTTTTGATTGTCGCACGTTCCATGCAATCATTGCTGCATTCATCTTAACTCGAATTCTGAATGGCCAATAAATACTACGTTGTCTGGGTGGGCCGCCAAACCGGCATATTTACTGATTGGCCCAGCGCACAACAATCCGTGGATGGATTCGCTGGTGCCCGCTATAAATCGTTTACCTCGCGCGCAGATGCAGAGCAAGCATTTCGCGAAGGTTCAAAATCTGTCGCCTATCCTCGCCGAACAACCTCCAGCTCAAAGACAGCAAACAACACTTCTGCGTCCAGAGTTGCAGATGAAGAAGTGCTTGTAGACGTGCGAATCTATTGCGATGGTGCCTGCGAACCCAATCCCGGCGAAGCAGGCTCGGGTGTGGTGGTGTATCGACAGGGTCAACTCGCGGAGCTTTGGTATGGAATGTACACACCAAACGGCACAAACAACACCGCCGAACTGAATGCGTTACATCAGGCATTGCTGATGGCTCAACGAGAGATTGAGAAAGGCAACAGTGTTGAAGTGTTAAGTGACTCCATGTATTCGCTTAACTGTATTCGTACCTGGGCAATCGGATGGGAGAAGAAAGGCTGGAAAAAGCAGGATGGCGAAATCAAGAACCTGGAGATCATCAAGACAACCTATGCGTTGTACAACCTGGTCAGGGACAAGATTCGCCTGACTCATGTTGCGGGGCATGCGGGCATTGAAGGTAATGAACTTGCGGATCGTATGGCCATGTATGCGGCGCAAACAAAGCAGCAGGAATTGAAGCTTTATGAAGGCGGGTTGAATGTGGATGTGATTTTGCGAATGAAAGCTGGCTGAGCAGTCTTACGATAACCGCCTACCTGCAACTTGATTTAATGCGGGTTGACGCGATTGCCGGTACACTAGGCCGCAGGATCAAAATTATTATTAGCTAGCTGGTTTAGCATCTATGGTTCTCCCCGCGCTCAGCACTGTTGTTGCAGTACTCATTATTTTTGGGTTGCTATTTGCGTTACTTCATCGTCCGTGGACAGCGGCAGCGATAACGCTCTATGTCATCTGCTTTGTGCTGTTGATATCAGTTGTGAAGCAAAGTTATCTCGGCGTCGCAGCCACACTGGCCGATGTCGTGTTCTTCTTGTTACATCCTAAAGAAAACTTCCATTTGTTTATTCACTATCCTCTGTTGGGCATGGCATTACTGCTTGTCATCACTGGATTTGTTTCGTGTCTCGTTGCGGGTTTGAAATTCGAGCGCGCCATTCATCATCGAGTTGGACCTGCTCATCGTTACTGGATGCGCCTTACCGCCGCAGCGACATCACTTGTTCTTGGCACGGGCGCGTTGCACATCACGAGTGCGGCCTCGCATGGTGAAGTCAGTGAGGGCATTGTCTTCAATGCATTTGAATCTATGTACGAATTACAGAACGTCAACGGGATTGTGGCTCGGCTTAATGCCTTCTTCAGCAATCGCAGCATGGAACCGACGCTGCCCTCCATGCGGACCCAGCAGCGCTTCAAGTCACTTGAAGCGAATACATTAGCCATACAAACCGCGTCGGAAAATTATCCAGATATATTCATGGTGCTCGAAGAAAGTACTTTCGACTCCACCATCGTAGGCAATTGCGATCCGGCGCAGTGCGATAACGCGATGTTGCATCCATTGAATATGTCAGCACGCACACAACAAGGCCCACTTGTCGTTCACTCCACAGGTGGTGGTACATGGTTATCTGAGTTCGCCTTCATGTCGGGTTTTGACTGGCGTGTATTCGGACGTGGTGGAGCGTATGCACCCGTATCTATTGCACCACGCTTGCAGGAAGCGTTGCCAGCTCACCTGCGCAAGCTGGGTTATCGCACCATTGCATTGTGTCCAACGGGCGGCAATTTTTTGAGTGCACAGACTGCTTATCAGAGCTATGGCTTTGACGAGTTTTATGCAGCCGATGAATTAAAGCTGACGAATGATTGGATGATGCTGTACGACCGGACCATGTTTGAGCATGCATTGCGAATCGCACAAAACGATAATGACCCTCGTCCCGTGTTCGTGTTTGTTCTCACCATCCGCAATCACGGCCCACATGGCGAGGGCGCGATTAAACTCTCCAGCGAATTCCAGAAGGCACAGACCAAGCATGGACCCTATCTGGCTGACTATCTCGAACGCATGCGCGACTCATCCAACGACTTCACGCAGGTAGCGAAGCAATGGCTGAGCTCCTCACGTCCGCGTGTGATTGGCTGGTTCGGTGATCATCAGCCAGAAGCTGCTTGGGATGTCACGCAGCATCACGAACTACTGCAGCGTGATCGTGTCGCCACCAATGTTACTGAAGCCCAGATTGAATATTTGACGCACTACCAGTTCAGTGCAAACTTTGGTGATCATCAGCAATCGATTTCGCAGGAAGCGATGGATATTTCTTATCTCGGTTCGCAACTAGTGGCTTTTGCCGGACTGACCCCCACGGCCGGTGAGCAAGCAGCACGTGAAGTCGCTGCAACATGTCATGGCATGATGATTACCTGCAGCAATCGTGAATTAATCAATGATTATCTCAGCTACCGGATTCATGAGCTGCATGAGATTAATTGACGAGTTTATGAAGCGATAATCAAGGACAACGATACGCTATCCCTGTCTTCGGGAAATCAAGTGTGCCAAGCGTTACAAAGGCCGTGTTACCTCCCAGCCCCATAGCTTGATTCTTGAACTCCACATCAGGATTTGTTACGGCGGATTGTCCATCACTGTTGAGCGGCACCTTGATATTTCCCAACACCGCACAGTTAGCAACGTCGTAGCCAACTTTAGTAATTGTGACTTTTTCGGCACCAGGAGCCGGAGTAACCGTTTCACACGCAGTTATCGAAACGAGAACAACAAAGATAACAAGCAAACTCATGGTGTTCATAACACACTCCAAGTTATGGCCTAACCTGATAACACTATTCAACAGTCCAGCCGAACGAGTAATCCTTGACACGCAACATGCACGAGAGCCACTAATTAAAAAACGCGGCACTAAGCGAATTATTTCAGAGCCTTCCTCTCCCATCCTGCCGCCGTTCTCACCAGCTCATACGTCGGCCAGTAGCGTAAATCCAGCTTCAATGTAATAACGTCCACTGCGCCATTCAGATTGACAGTCTTCAATCGCACTGCGCTACGATCTTCACGATGTGTCACAGCCTTGATGAATGAATCGAGATCCGGAGTGGGTTGATCATCGACCGCAACGATGGATCGTCCCGCCCACAGTTGATAGCGTGCCGAAGGCGAACCATAGGTGAAGTAAGAGACGAAGACACCTTGTGTCGTTGAATCGTGTTGCTGCAGCAACGCACGATACGGGGCCTGTATCAGCGTACCCGACCATCCCACCACTCTATCCACATCAATGCCGCTCAATGTGGCAGTATCAACAGTAACAGTCATCTGCTTTGCCGCACGCAGTATGGTTAACGTGACTTGTGGTGCCTGCACTGCGCGTTCGACTTCACGAAACCGGTTGACCACTTTGCCGTCAATAGCCAGCAGCATATCGCCAGTGAATAGCGACTTGGCAGCTGAAGAACCGGCGACCGTTCGTGTAACAACCAATGCTTGCCGACGTTCCGGATCATGATTAACGAACTGCTGCACCCAGTCCTCGGTCATACCCAAGTGACGCGCGTTGGCCAATGACAATGGCGCAAGTTCCACTTCGATTGAATGCAGTACGGTTTCATTGCGTGCCAGTGACAAGGTCTCTGCAACAAGATCAGCAGGAATGCCACGCATCACTTGTTGCGTATCACGTCCTTGTTCGGTAATGAAGCTGGACCAGGTTGCACGGACTTCACCCTTTTTATTGACCAACACACCGTCGAAGGTTGAAGGTGCATTGACCAGATCAATCAACTCAATATTCGAATCGCGGAAACGCAACGAACGCGAAAGCGCGAATCCCGCAGGCTCTACCTGCGACACTAACGCCGACTGTATTTTTACTTTGTCATCCGCAGTCAATCCCACTGCCCATACAATCTCGCCCGGCGTTACTGGCGCTGTGTTGAGCTTTACTTCCTGCACCGGTGTGCTGCCAAGATATTTTGGATCGTATGCAACCACTGCAAGATTGTGATTGGGGTGCAAATAGACAACGCGACCCGGCACTTCCACCGTACTTGCGAACGTTAGCCTTACGTCGCCGATGCCAACCGGAACCGTGTTGCGATCCACGACTACCAAGCCACGCTTTGCATCCACGACAATGCCCGTACCGTAGTAGCTGACTTCGGCAGAACCCGATATGGGATAAGGAATGTGGTAGTTCACCATTACCAGCGATGGCGACACACGATTCACAATGGGATCGCTGGAAACAGCAAAGCGCGTGCTGACCGGTTCGGGCGGCTTGGAGACACCATCGCGTGGCCACTCAGTGCATGACCAGATACCTTGTTCATCATCACGCTTGCATTCGCTAGCCATAAACCACTTGCGATCCATGTACATGAAGGCAAGATGAGTTGCGCGGCTGTCATCAATGGTCACGAATCGCAGCGTCGCCTGTTCGCCATCGGGCATGTTGCGGATCGCTTTGATGAAATCATCCAGCGTCTTCACGACAGTTCCATTTACTTCTGTGATCACCGCACCACGCGGTATGCCAGCACGTATGAAAACATAGCCCGCATTCGCAACGTAGATACCAGAAACTTCGCGATTCATATGTCGCGCCATTTGCCACGACAGTGTATGCACAATGGCATCGCCAAAACTTAAGTAACGATCCGGTGTAATCTCGTACAAATCCTGTACCTTCAGCTCCATGGACTGGGTTTGTGAACCTCGAACGATATCGATCTTGATCATCTTGTTCACACTGTCATCCATGATGCGATCAAGTGGCTCAAATGTAGTCACCAGATCGCCATTTACGCGCAACAGAATATCGCCGGGCTGCAATTTGTTCTCTGCATCAGAACCGGGCTGCACCGTATTCACAACCAGCATGCCAGTCTGTGAGGGAAACTGTTTACGTACTTCAGCCTCTGTTGCTGCACTCAGCCCAAGACGATTGAGTTCGTCGTAAGGTGTGTACGAAAAAACCGTCTGCAACGTACCGCGCTCGACGGGCTTGTGTTGCTGAATCAATTGCAATGCCCGCACTACACGATGAAGCGGCAAATAGAAACTCGATGCTGCAGTGGAACTGCCGCCCGCATTCAATGCAATAACTCGCCCATCAATATCAATAACCGGTGAGCCCGACGAACCGCCAGAGGTTCCCGATGCAGCTTGATAGTAGAAGGTGTTGAAGTCGTTATAGTTACCGGCACCGTAGTCCGGCGCTTCGCGATCCAGTCGTGCCAGCGTGCCAGTAAGAATGGAAAGCTGCTCGCCAGCATCATTACCGAGGACACGA
>DATAHE010000612.1:0-3543 GCA_036263355.1 Steroidobacteraceae bacterium
TAACTCCGCGCGACTTTCTGGCACAAGACAGCAATCCTGCGGCTTGATTTCTTCAGCGATCTTCATCATCGCTTCGGTGCAAGCCATCTCCAGATTCATGCGTGTCTTCAGTGTTTCACGCAGCACACGTACATCACGATCTTGAATATGACGACGGTCTTCACGCAAATGCACTGTGATGCTATCGCCACCGGACTGCTCCGCAATCAAAGCGGCGTGTACGGGATCAGGATAGATGGCACCACGCACCTGACGTAGCGTTGCCACATGGTCAACATTCACACCCAGATGTATTGCATTCATATTCAGAGCTCAACAACATGATTCGCACTAGCGCGATTATCTCTGTGGACGGCGTTGAAAACAGGACGTTTTCACGCAGCCTACAGGGATGTATTCACGGCGTCGTACATAGAGATAACCGCGTCAATGTGAAAGTCTCTTTGTCGCCATTGCAACATCAATACCGCTTCATGTCGGTCATTATCACACGACTTTGCAGCGGACGTCCTTCCAATACGCGATCCAGTGCAGCTCGCAACAAATAACGCACAGCCTGACAGTGCTGTGTGTCAGTCAAATCGCCATCAGCCAGAGCCAGCAACGAAGCTCCGAGATAGACGCCTTTACTCGCGTCCGCTTCAGCCTCAACAATCATCGCACCAGACTCCACCACATATCGATAGCAACGATCAGGTTGCAATGGCACGCCACCATTTGCTTCCGCATCCAGCTGTAAACCAAATCCCAGGGCATTCAACAGATTTTTTTCGAACAGGCGTAGCGCCACCAACTGGTCTGCATTCGATTTCAACCTCGTCATCGTCGAGTCGTACAGCTGATAAATGTCCGGATGCGGGTCATGGTTATGCAGCAACTTGAGCAACAGCTCATTGAGATAAAAGCCGCTCATTAATCTCGATGGATGCAGTGTCGATGGTTCACCAACCAGTTCCGCACCATTGAGTTGCCCGGCTTCACCCTTACCTGACCACGAGACCAACAAAGGTTGAAATGATTGCAATGCAGCGGCCCACCCTGATTTGCCACCACGCACTCCTCTTGCAAATACAGTCAGCCTTCCATGATCGCGCGTGAACAATTCGACAATGCGACTGGTGTCCCGATAAGGCCGATGATGCAGCACGTAGGCTGGCTGCAATTGAACGCGTTGAGTGTTGCCGGACATCGAGATCAGATCACCACGATGATAGATCGTGACTTGTTAAATACTAACGCGCACGTTATCGATCAACCTCGCGCGACCGAGACGAGCAGCCGTCAGCACCACGAGCTCGCGAGAATTTTTATCCGGCTCTTGCAACGTCTTGGCATCACGTACTGATACATAGTCCGGCTTGTAGCCAGCATGAATTAGCTGTTCGCTCGCGACGCTTTCCAGTCCTGAATAATCACGTACACCCGTTTTGATCTGTTGCGCCACTTCCGACAATACTCGATAGATGATTGGTGCCTGCTGGCGTTGTTCTGGAGTGAGATAACGATTGCGCGAACTCATCGCCAGGCCATCATGTTCACGCACCGTAGGAATACCAATCACTTCCAGCGGCAAACACAGATCAATGGCCATGCGCTTGATAATGTGCAACTGCTGAAAATCCTTTTCACCAAATACCGCCACATCCGGCAATACGATATTAAAAAATTTTGCGACGACGGTCGCCACACCAGCGAAGTGCCCCGGACGAAACTGTCCACAGAGCATGTCCGATAGCTCCGGGACATTTACCACTGTGTGATGCTTCATGCCTTCGGGATACATGTCCTGCACTTCCGGCGCGAACAATAGATCAGCCTTGTACTGCTCTAGCAACGCACGATCTTCAACCGGCGTGCGTGGATAACGTGCAAAGTCTTCACTGGGCCCAAACTGCAATGGATTGACAAAGATACTGACGATGACACGATCAGCATATTTACGCGCGTGATTAACGAGTGTGGCATGGCCTTCATGCAGATTGCCCATGGTAGGCACCAGTGCAATGCGCAGACCCTGTCGACGCCAGTCGAACACACGTTGGCGAATATCAGCGGGTCTTGCTAGGGTCTCGATGCTCAATGGATTGACTCAGTGAAGAAGACGGCGACGGCGTCAGCGGCGGGAAACAATGCTCTGCGGCGGGATAGCTGATATCGCGCACTGCAGCCACGTAATTTTTAATTGCTGCCAGAGGACTATCCACGCCACTCATGAAATTTTTTGCAAACTTTGGTTTGCGCCCCATGGTGATATCCAGCACGTCGTACAACACCAGTATCTGACCATCCGTGTCTGGCCCCGCACCAATGCCAATAACTGGCACATGCAGTTCCGAGGTTATCTGCGCACCCAGTACAGCTGGAATACATTCCAGCAATACTAAATCTGCACCGGCTGATTCCAGCAGCTTGGCATCGCGGCGCATTTGTTCGGCGGCCTCATCATCTCGACCTTGCACACGAAAGCCACCGGCTTTGTGCACCGATTGCGGCTTCAATCCGAGATGTGCACAGACTGCGATGTCGTGATTCGCCAGAAACTCGACGATGTCAGCCTGCGACTCACCGCCCTCCAGCTTCACCATCTTGGCGCCACCCTCTTGCATCAAACGCACGGCGTTATTCAGCGCCTGCTCGCGGGATGCATAAGTCATGAACGGCATATCGGCCATTAAAAACGGACGATACAAACCACGACTGACTGCCTTGCAGTGATAGATCACATCTTCGAGCGTCACAGGGACGGTGGTGGCGTGACCTTGAATCACCATGCCTAGCGAATCACCGACTAGAACGAGATCAGCCCCGGCCTCATCGACCAGCGCCGCATAACTTGCATCGTATGCAGTCAGACAGGCGATCTTCTGACCTTCTGCCTTCATCTTGTTCAGCACGCTGATATTGACCGGCGGCCGCTCAGCGTAGCGCTCTTGCAGGTGGGTATACATGTGGAGCCGGTTTAGAGATCGAAACGGGATGGATGCGCACCTTAAAGCGATATTCGAGGTTTGGCAACCCATCGAGATGATTTACAGAACAACAGGATAGGTGCAGTGTCTACGCACTCTTACGCAATCCAACACTTCCCAGCTTTTCGGCCACTCTGCTCGCCGTGCCGTGCGCCGGGATACCCAGTGCTGGCGCGATTTCTGCCAACGGAATCATCACAAAATTGCGTTTGTGCATTTCTGGATGTGGCAATAACAGTTCAGCCGAATTGCTGCGCGACTCACCGTGCAACAAAATATCCAGATCAATCACCCGCGCACCCCAACGCTGCGCTGGTGGCACACGACCCATTTTCTTTTCGATAGCTTGCAGCTCTGCAAGCAGCGATATCGCATCCAGCCTGGTGAGAACCCCAATCACTGCATTGACGAATTCTGGTTGATCTTGCGGACCAAGTGGTACTGATTTGTATAGTGACGATTGAGCGATGATGCGCGTATCGCGAATCTGCTTGATATGTTCAATCGCTTGAACTATCTGGCCAGCAGGATTATTGAGATTACTGCCAAGCGCGATGTAAGCAGGGGTCCAGGT
>DATAHE010000613.1:0-7984 GCA_036263355.1 Steroidobacteraceae bacterium
CCACGTTCCACTGCGATTCGCAATCGATTGATACGTTCTGCCATGAATTCATTGCCCGCTGATTTTCCAATGACATTCAAAGTTTGAATCATTGGCATGCCGGCTGTTAACGAGATCGATAGCGAGCGACTGACACGCGCAAGAATCGCTTGATGCGTCAGCGTGCCAACCACTGGGATCTTTAACCGCCATTCATCCCATTGCATGCGCCCGCGCACTGTTTTCAGGTAACGCCGGATGCCAGCAATCACTGCGCCGATGCCCAGCAATACCATGTACCAATAGTTAACAACAAAGGTGGACACACCCATGATGATGCGCGTCGGCATGGGAATGTTGTCACCCAGTACTTTGAATAGTGGTTCGAATCTTGGAATTACGAACACGGTCAGAACACCAACGGCGATAGCTATCACAATCAATACAATCACTGGATATCGCAATGCCGATTTGACGCGTTGTTGTGTCTCGTGATCCTGCTCGAGGTATTCAGCCATGCGTTTGAAAGATGCTTCAAGCGTACCGGTGGATTCACCGACACGAATGATGCTGATGTACAGCGGTGGAAAGATGTCGGGGTGACGTGCAAAGCTGGATGCCAGATCGCGACCTGATTCGAGACTGCCGAGAATATCTTCAAGTGCTTCGCGCAACACGGCATTGTGAGTGGACATTGCCAGACTGCGCAAGCCACGCAGTAATGGAATGCCAGCTTTGGTAATGGTGAACATCTGTCGCGAGAACAGCACCAGATCAGCAATCTTGGGTTTACCGCCGCCAAGAAACTTTGTCAGCTGCGAAAGATCGACATCACCGCCGTTGCCAACCGCAGAAATCTCCACGGGTGTAATGCCGCCACTTAACAATCGGGATGCAACACTATCTGCGGTGTCACCATCAACACGACCGGTGACCAGTTCACCGCGTGCAGAACGACCTTTGTAACTGTACAGCGGCATTAGGCACGCTCTTGTTTCTGCGCTTGCTCAGCACGGCTTTGTTCTGCCAGTGCATCGCTGAGCAATGGATCTTCTTCCTGTTCCACACCACTGGTGACGCCAATTGCTTCGCCCAAAGTGGTAATACCTTGGGTAGCCAACTGAATGGCGCTCTGTGTCAATGAGATAAAGCTGGGGCGGGTGCGTGCAGCGGCTGCAAAGCCAATCGAATCGTTGCGACGAATATAATCTGTCAGCCCACGGTCCAGTTCCAGTAATTCGTAAACGGCAACGCGACCACGATAGCCGGAGAGATTGCAATAGCTGCAGCCATTGCCTTGCTTGAATTGCATGGTATTCGCGGCAGCGCCTACCTGCGATTGCAACCATGCCATTTGATGCTCGTCGGGTTCCACGGGTTGCACACAGTTGTCACAGACACGTCGTACCAGACGTTGTGCAACCACACCATGTAGGGCTGTTGCAATCATGAATCCGGCAGCACCCATGTCCAGCAGGCGGTTAACGGTGGCGATGGCATTCATCGTATGTAATGTTGAGAACACCAAATGGCCAGTGATCGCTGCACGCAAGCCAATGTCGACTGTTTCCTGGTCGCGCATTTCACCGATGAGGATAATGTCCGGGTCCTGACGCAAGGTTGTACGCAATACGCGCGCAAAGTCCAGACCGATTTTTTGATTCACCTGAACTTGATTAATGCGGTCGAGGCGATATTCCACAGGATCTTCAACAGTGATGATCTTGGTATCAGCGCGATTAAGATAATTCAACGCTGAATACAGCGTGGTTGTCTTACCGCTACCAGTGGGGCCGGTGACCAGTAGCATGCCTGCGTTGCGTTCAATCAAGTTGCGGAAGCGTTCCAGCATCTTGTCCGGCATGCCCAGCTGTTCCAGTGGCATCAAGTTGGCAGATTGATCCAGCAAACGCATTACCACTGATTCACCAAACTGCGTTGGCATGGTGGATAAACGAATGTCGATGGATTTGTTTTCGACTTTGACGGAAAAACGACCATCCTGTGGTAGACGTTTCTCCGCAATGTCCAGGCCACACATCAGTTTCAATCTGGTTACTAACGCGCCAGCGACACGTCGTCCATCAATGTTCTGTTCCTGCAATACGCCATCAACTCGCTGACGTACACGTAGCGCATTTTCGCCGGGCTCAATGTGCAAGTCCGATGCGCGCAACTGAATGGCGTCGTGAAACATGGTTTGAATCAGGCGAATCACCGGCGCATCCGCCGAGCCTTCTTCTACAGTCAGATGTTCAATATCAATATCACCATCGCGTAGTTCATCGCGCACTTCCTGTGCGATGGAGGCGATTTCGTCGGTACGACGATAGGCATTATCGATGATCTTGAGAAGATCGCCTTCTTTCACCAGTGCAAGACGTAAAGGTTTTTTAAGTCGCGCTACCAGTTCGTCATAGGCAATCAGATCAGTAGGATCTGCCATGCCTACCAGTAATGAACGGCCATCGGACTGCAGCACTAATGCACGAAAGCGACGTGCCAATGCCTCTGGTAATAGTTTGACGGTGTTTGAGTCCAGCGTCGCCTGCTTGACGTCGACAAATGGAATCTTCAAATGTTGTGCGAGGACTTCCTGTAATGTTTCCTCGCGTACCAAATTCAGATCAGTCAACACGCGACCAAACTTGTGACCTGTGCGTTTCTGTTCAGCTAGCGCAGTCGCCAGCTGTTCATCGGTAATCATGCCGCATTCAATCAGCAGCTCACCTAACCGGACTTTTTTGCGTCGTGGATCGTTCATGGTAATGGTTCGCTTACTGCAAGTGACCTTGCTTCTTCATCTCTTCAATGCGGTCGGTAGGTTCTGCAACCAGTGTGGGCCAGTTGCTGTCATTCACCACAATAGGGCGCAGCAGAATAACGAGCTCCACCGTGCGATACGACTTGTGTTCGCTCCTGAATAATTTTCCGACCAGTGGAATGTCGCCCAGCAATGGTGTCTTGTAGTTCTGGTTCTTGCGGTTCTGCCGCATCAAGCCACCAATGACAATTAATTGACCACTGCGTGCACGCACGATGTTGTCGGACTCGCGAATCTGGCTGATGGCGAGCGGCAACGTATCGGTAGTGCCAGACATCGTTAAGGTTTTTGTTTGATCGGTGACTTCACTCACCGTGGGATGAATGTGCAGAATGACATTGTCGTCCTCTGATATCTGTGGCGTGACGTCCAGGGCAACACCCGAGAAGAATGGAGTTAAATCCACTTCCTTGGTGGTAGTGGTAGCCGTACCCGTGGTGGTGTTGCTCTTGACGCCAGTCACAAAGAATTCATCCGTACCAGCTTTGATAATGGCTTTTTGATTGTGCAGCGTGGATACGCGGGGACTGGACAGCACATGTGTTTGCCCTTGCACACCCAGCAATTCAATGAAGGCATTGAAGTCCTTGAAATCAGCAGCGATGGTGAATGCACCACCGAGCGTAGAGTTCACGATGCCTGCAATGGGATTGTTCGGGCCAACAATGACGTTATCATTCGTAGGTCTGAATGGGTCCACACCAAAGCCGCCATTCGGTGCGGTCTGACCTGTGAAGTAATGACTGCCGCCATTCTGCACAATGGATGCCCAGTTGATGCCGGCCTGATAGGCATCACTCAATTCAACTTCAACAATTTTTGCTTCCAGAACGACCTGCCTTGTGACCGTATCGGAGATGCGTTGCAGATAGTCGCTGATGTCGCGCTGCTCACTTGGCATTGCTCGTACGACAATCAACCCCGACTGATGATTCACGACAACGCTGCGATCTGCCTTCTCGCCAAGCATGGCACGCAAATTGGCTTCAATGTTCAACCAGAAGTCGGAGTCATTGCGGGTCTCTATCGCGGTGCCGCTAATATCCACACTGGGTTTGCCGTCCTTTTCTTCGCCACCACCCGAGCTGGAGCCGCCGCCAGTGACGGCACCGTTACTATACTGAGAGTTGGCGCCTTGAGTAACTTGTCCCGAGCTGATGCGTGTTTTGGAAACACCATAACGTTGCAGATCAAGATAGTTCAAATGATAGATGCGGGTTTGAATGTTGGCAGGCAATACCATGTAGGCATTGCCAGAACGTCGCCAGTCATATCCATACAGATCACGCGCGGCGTTCAGCACTTCTTCAACCGTCACTTGCTTCAATGAAAATGACACACGACCGCTGACCTCGGGATGAACCAGCATGTTCTGACCTGTACCTTCGGTCAGTCCTTGAAAGAAAGCCTTCGCGGGTGCGTCGCTTACTTCAACATCAAAGCGCGTCACGCGCGATGTGTCTGCATGTGCTGGCATCAGCACACTGAGCAAGATCAGTAGTAACAACACAGGCGACTTCATGGCGATTCCTCAGAGACAGATTCATTGCGGCGTACAGGCACTGATGCAGATGGCAGTAAGGCGGTTTCGGTGCGACCATTGCGTGAATAGCGCACGCTGTTCGATGTAATTTCTTCAATGACCGCATTGGCGATGTGATCACCATGGTGTACCAGTGTGCCGTTGACAATGGCCCAGCGCGTTTCATTCGTAATCACGATAGCTTCCACGCGAATCGTAGCGAAGGCAGGTGCCGTGCTGCGTGCACCGGCAGGGCGAGTGGGGTCAACCAGCAAACCGCCCGCCCCGCAGGTGACTGTTATGAATAACGCTGCAATGAAGACAAGTTGTTTCATAGTCCCAGCCATGTCTCATCCAGACTAAGTGTGCTCATTTCAATGCGCACGCGATTAAGTGGATAACGTTTCGTTTCCAGTTCCAGGCGATTCCAGTACACATGCCACTTCATTGTTTCCAATGCTTTCAGATAACTGACGATATCGACATAGCCACCTTCGACCACGACGGATAACGGATGCACGTAAGGTCCTGTTTGCACTGCAGCCACCGCCTGCACCGGTTGTGGTGGTGTTTCCTCGGTACCATCGGTTGTTGCTGTTACAGCGGGATCAGGTTCCGGCGCGGATGGAATGGAAGCAACCAGCGGTGTAACCGGTTCATTGTGCAATTCAACCAGGGTCAGGCCATGTTGCTGATGCAGCACATCCTGAATGACTTCTGCCATGTGTTCGGGTGCAATCATTCCGGCAATGGTGGTGGATAACTGATGATCCACTTCAGCAAGATCGGTAGTAGCTTGCTTGATCTGTGCCAACGCAGTGTTGGTTGGCGCCATCGCGGTTTCCATTGCGGTGGCGGTGTTGGTGATATTGGTAGAGATTTCATCCAGCTCTGCTTGCAATGCTTTTTGCCTGGCATCCAGTGGCGCCATCAGCACCAGATTCCACATCAGCAGCAGCACCGCCAGTGCGGCTGCACTTAGCAAGATACGTTCGCGCACTGACATGGCATCGAATCGCATCGCATATTTCTGAAGCGCTGCACTGTCGAGTTTCATGACTGTCCTTCCTTGCGCATCATGGCTTTCGCAGTGACCGGAGGGTGCTGTGCATCACTTTCGTTCTGCGCTTTGACGGGTAAAGTGTTCAAGCTGGTGGCGCTGAACTGAATCGTGTCTGCAGGCTTGCCGGAATCGACGGTTACATTCTTGCCAACAATCTGGAACTGGTTAATGCGCGTACCACGCAATGCAGGTTCTGTAGACAGGCTGGCGATATAACGTGGAATCAAGTCTGCGTCATTGGTACCGCCGCCCAGACTCTCAACACCATTGGTACTGCCCAGTACGATGCGCTCGAGCCATAGTCCATCGATATGCTGATTGGCCAGTGCAATCAATCGTTCACTAAACCCGCTATCACCACCTGCCACGCCAACGCGCAGCAATTGCAATGCGCGTCGATGATCGGACAACGTGGCATTCAGCTTTCTAACCTGTGTTTGTAGATCCACCAGGTTGGTGGACTTCGCATTCACGGCGTTCAAGGTAAGCAACGCGGTCTGCTTCTCCTGCTGACTACGTGCTTCAGTCACATGTTGCGACAATCTGGAAACGGCGTAGATGCCATAGATATAAATACCCAGTAGCAACACCAGCACCGCGCCCAGTGCCATCGACACGGTGCGTGATGTCACCAGGCTGCTGCCTTTGACGATGACGGGTTGATAGAGATTGACTTGTTGCTGCATGGCGCGCTCAGTGTCCTGTTCCGGTGTCACGCAATGCTGCGCCCAGCGCAATCAAGCCCGGCCAGCGGGTATCGATCTCAATCCCTTGTGCAACTTCGAAGTATCGTTCAACTTCAAACACTTCAATCGTCAGGCTGGTCTCGCGACGTAACTCATTCGCCAGCTGTCGCGTGCGTGGTTCACTGGGAGCGACGACCAGGTCCTGAATCGGTGGCTGATCAAAATGACTCTCGTAGTAATCAATGGAGCGTTGAATCTCCAGCGCTAGTGCACTTGAATCGATATCGTTATGCGTTGCATCAAGATCGATGTCATCACGTTTCAGCAATTCAATACGACGCGACACATACAACACGCCTTTACGGGTGATGATCAGCTGCGCGAAGTCATCGCCGAATGCCAGCAGCGCCACGCCTTTCTCATCCTGTGGCAACAGCACGCTGATGTTACGCAGACACAGTTCCGGTATGTCGATTACATCAAAGCCCTTGCTGCGGGGCTCCAGCAAGTCAGAAATCTTTTTCACTGCATCGCTGCGTGCGGCAACAGCAAACTTCATGTTGGCAGTCGTGCGGCGCGGCGAGCTGGGAATATCAAAAATGTCGACAGTGGTTTCTTCCACCGGGAAGCTGACCACTTCACGCAGCTTCCAGCGAATTGCAGCACGCATTTCTGCGTCGGGCACTTCGGGCGCTTCGACTTGCACCAGTTGGTAGTCATCACTGTTCATCACACCGCTGACCGATGCATGTGCAAGCTGCGAGCCGGAGATCAACGCACTAAGAATGTGTTCAGGTTTAACTTCCGCGCTGGGATGAATACCGCAATGTTTTAACAACGGATTGGCATTGACGCGACGACGCACAATAGCCAGCGCAGTCTCACGATCTCCGGGTGAGATACCAATGCGCCAGCCAGCGGGCTGTTTCTTTTTCCAGAAAGCGAATGACATTAGCGTTGCCTGTTTACATGCACGTCGAGTTGGAACACCGCTGTAAACGGTGTTCTGCTAGTGGGAATAACGGTCAAAACAGGGGAAACTTGATTTGCCAGTCTGCAAGACAGAGTGTTTTGCAACGTGAGACAAGGTAGCGGCAAGAGTTTGCCGCATGTGTGATTACGGAACGTTGCTGACTGTTCGCCACGCAGTGCGGGATACGAAATCAGGTTGGCCGAAAGCGCTGAAGGTGGCGGTGGCTTGGAGTTCGTAGACACCACAAATGTTGCTTACGCACGTTGAAGGTGGCGGTGGTAGCACCGTATGTTGCGAACCCCTACACGTAACGACAACGGTGAAGTCGTCGATTACCCAGGTTGCACTTCCTGGGCAGTTGCCGGTGAGCAGTGCGTGATTGGCACCTATTTCAATTCCGCTGTTTGCCGCTGCGACAGCGCGTGCGCTTAACACAGTCAGGTTCATTGACTGCTGCTGTGAACCTGACAGGCGTATGGCGAACATGCCCAATGCAGCCAGCACAACGATCATAAAAAGCGCGGCTATCAGTGCAAAGCCATTATTTCGTTTGTTGATGGGTGTTCTTGTCATGGCAGATTTCCTACTGCCTGCTGCAAGAACACAGTCTGGGTTTCACCTGTGCGCTGTAGTTGTATGTTGATTGTGACTAAGTCGCCTCTCCATTTGGTGCTCGGTGTGTTACTGAAATTACAAGAAGAAACATCATTTGAGATCGTACCAATGCGTGTAGCGGTATTACGGTTCGCCGCGACGCCAGGGGCAATTCGATAATTCTCGAAGCGGATTAAAGTGTGCGTAATCAAATTGCATTCATAGGCCACGCCTGAAACGGGATTGGCAACCAGAAAGAGGTGCTTATTGAGAGAGGGCGAAGTGAATGTATATGCTGCACCGAGGACAATCGAATCATTGCGCGTTGGTGTTGTTTGTCTCG
>DATAHE010000614.1:0-4373 GCA_036263355.1 Steroidobacteraceae bacterium
GCTTGACGCAAGCGCTCCACAAACGTTGAGTCGGCTGGTGGACGATCATTTGCATAGAACGCATCAGCACCGGCGGTGGTGCGCATGTCAAAGGTATCGTATTGATCCTTGATGCCCATCACCACACCATGCAATGGTCCAATCAGCTTTCCGGTCTTAGCAAAGTAAGCGTCTTGTGCAGCAGCTACTTCTAGTGCATCGGGCATATTGGCTGCGTTATCTACACTGTCGGTCATGCTGCGCGCCTTGCGATCATCAAAGCCCCATTCCTTGCGTGTGGCCGGACGCAGATTCAACGTTGATAAGGCGTTAATCTGACCTGCATGAGGAATCGTAGTGATCTCACCCAGAATTCCATTCGGTTGATTCACACAGGTACCGTTGTAGGCCTTGATTCTCTTTAGATAGAGCTTCACCAGTTCGGTCGAAGTCAGTTGTTTGGAGAGGATCGCCTTCTGGATGTCTTCAATAGTGGCTTCTTCGAGATGAAACTTGCCAGCGGCTTCCGATGTCTGCGTGCCTGCTGCAGTAAGGAGCAACGTCGCGACAAACGCGGTCAATAATTCCAGTGCTCTATCCCGCTTGCGGCGCGATGATGTCGTTGAAGGTGAACGGGAAGAAACTTGATGGATGGTGATCATTTTTGCCTCTGATGGCTTCACATGGACTGTGCGCAATAGTCAGACGCTTTGTTTTGATACAACCCCACCTTTTGTTGAAACCGCCGTTATCGCATGTAGCGCTCCGCTTCTAGTTTGTAGTAGGAGCGCTACTTAGACGCCTGAGGAAAATGGTGTTAGGCGACACCGGTACAAAGTGACGTATTTAAATAACCGTCTAAGGCAACATCACACACTCGTCGCGCTAGCAGCAATCAACGGCTGATGGCTCGAGTTCGAGTTGCTTTCAGTGTCAGAGGACATATCGGCCACCTTGCGCGGTGATAACAACACATACATCGCCGGAATCACAAACAGGGTCAGTCCACCACCGCACACCAGGCCACCAATCACTGCAATACCCATTGACACGCGGCTCTCAGCACCAGCGCCCAACGCGAGCGCAATCGGAAGAATGCCAAGAATGGTCGCCAACGTTGTCATCAGAATGGGACGCAGGCGTGCTGCTGCGGCTTCACGAACTGCGACCAATGCAGATGACGCACCGGCTTCCAGACGTTGATTGGCAAACTCAACAATCAAAATACCATTCTTGGTAATCAGACCAATCAACATGATCAAGCCAATTTGCGAAAAAATATTTAACGTCTGATTGAAGTACCACAGTGCAAACAGTGCGCCGAGCAACGCGAGTGGCACAGTCAGCAGAATCACGAAAGGATCAACAAAGCTTTCGAACTGTGCCGCCAGCACCAGATAGATCAATACCAGCGCCAGCATAAAAATCCAGCCAAGCGATGATGAACTTTCAACAAAGTCTTTTGCAGAACCCGTCAACGCAGTCGTAAAGCGTTCATCCAGTGTGCGATGCGACACGTCCTCGAATACCTTGATGCCTTCATCAATAGTATGTCCGGCGGCAAGCGTTCCGGATATCGTCGCCGCACTGTAACGGTTGTAACGATACAGCTCTGGTGGTGCACTGCTCTCTTTCATTGAGACCAGGTTATCAAGACGAACTTGATCACCGCTCGCAGTACGTAACGAAATATTTTCGAGATCAGTGGGACGTGAACGAAAGTCCCGCGTTAACTGGCCAATTACATCGTACTGCTTGCCATTGTAAATGAAGTAACCAAAGCGTTGACCGCTCAATGCTGCCTGCAGTGTTTGGCCAACGTCCTGTGTGGTGATTCCGAGCGTCTGCATCTTGTCGCGATTGATGCTGATCTGCAGCTCGGACTTGCTGAATTTCAAATCACTATCCACAAAGGTAAAAACCGGACTCTTGCGTGCCTCTTCAACAAACTTGTCGAGCACGCCGCGCAGATCATCAACGCTTGCCGCCTGAACCACATACTGAACGCTGCTGGATGTGGTTCGCTTTTCACCAATGCTCGCTTCCTGCGTAATGTTCACACGAGCACCCGGATACTGACGTTGCAATACACGCAACTCCTGCGCTATCTGTTGCTGCGAACGAGCACGGTCTTCCTTGTTCTTTAGAAATATGCGCACGAAACCATTGTTCATCTGACCTGGCGCACCGGGCGCGCCACCTGCCCCAGGCACCTGCGTCATCATCACACTGGCTTCCGGAACACGAGCAATGACAGTTGAAGTCAGATCGTCCATAAAGGATTGCATGTAATCGTAGCTGACACTTTCTGGCGCGGTTGCCCGTACCCAGATACGACCGCGATCTTCCAGTGGTGATAATTCGCGTGGTAACGAGATAAACAGGATGTAGATGAAGCAGCTGGTGACACCAAGAACGGTCAGCGCCAACCATCTTCTTTTAAGAAAGCCGCTCAGGCCATTTTCGTATGAGCGTTCCAGCCAGTTGAACAACGGTTCTGTCTTGCGAAACAACCAGCCGTGGCCTTGATGTGGCTTTAGCAATCGTGAACTCAGCATCGGCGTCAACGTTAATGCCACCAATGCGGAAATGACGACCGCGCCGGCGATGGTCATACCGAATTCGCGGAACAGTCTTCCCGACAATCCACCCATGAACAACAACGGCAGAAATACCACTGCCAATGTGATGGTGGTGGAAACCACTGCCATAAAGATTTCCTTGGTACCCTCAACACCGGCCTGCATGGGTGACATCCCGGTCTCGATCTTCCGGTAAATGTTCTCCAGTACCACGATGGCATCGTCAACCACCAAACCAATGGCGAGCACAATTCCCAGCATGGTGAGAATGTTGATGGAGAACCCTGCAATGGACATGATCCAGAATGCACCGATGATGGATACTGGAATGGCCAACACAGGAATAAGTGTTGTGCGCCATTCGCGCAGAAAGAAATAGACAACAAGCACGACGAGTCCGAAAGCAACGAAGATAGTCTCGGTTACTTCCTTCAACGAGCGTCGTACGTATTCGGTGTTGTCATAGGCAACTTGCACTTTGATGTCGGCCGGAAACTGTTTACTGATTTCATCAAGCCGCTTGCGTAGCTGATTCACGATTTCAATCTGGTTGGCGCCAGGCTGTTGCTTGAAGTACAAACCTGCAATCGGCGTCGGACCCATCTTGAGCGCACCACGCTCATTCTGCGCACCGAGTTGTGCATAACCAATATCTCTGAACCGCACTACTTTGTCATCACCCCGTTTGATGATGATGTTGTTGAATTCATCGGCCGATGTTAATCGCGATAATGTTTTGACCGGCAGCTCAATGGTTGCGCCTTCAATCAGGCCAGATGGAAAGTCCACGTTCTCACGCGTCAATGCATTGCGCACATCCAGCGGCGTAATGCCATAGGCTGTCAGCTTTGCAGGGTCCATCCACAAACGCATGGCATAGCGCTTCTCGGCAGGTTGATCAACACCCGCAATACCTGGCACTGTTTGCAGACGTTCACGCAATGAATCAGCAAAGGCACTCAGTTCAAGCTGCGAACGATGTTCGCTACTGATTGATAAACCAAAGATGGGTGTGGAATCTGCATTGGCCTTGTTCAGGATGGGCGGATTGGAATCGGGTGGCAGATTGCGTACCGCACGCGATAACTGATCACGCACATCGCTGGCTGCTGCATCCAGATTGGTATCCAGCGAAAACTCTGCCGATATCTGACTGACGCCTTGTCGCGTCGTTGATGTCAGCGTGCTGATACCTGCAACCGCGTTGATGGCTTCTTCAATCGGCTCGGTGATCTGTGCCTGCATCACTTCCGGGGCGGCACCGGGATAACTTGTAGTAATCGATATTGATGGGGGATCGACAGCGGGATATTCACGCACTGGCAATTGCGTCAGACTGATACCACCTAGCAACAGGATCATCAGCGAGATGACGATCGTCAGAACGGGACGCTTGATGCTGAGTTCTGCCAGCTTCATGACTTGTCCGTCTTACGTGTCGTGCGTAACACTGAATTTGAGCCCGCAAGCCCAGTGGTTTCTCTGGCCGTATCTTTGGGCGCGTCCTTCGGCATGTCCTGGGCATCACGACGCTTACGCGACTCTGACTTGTCAGCAGACGCATCAATAGACGCAACTGCTTGTCCGGGGCGCAACTGTTGCAAGCCTGATGTAATCAGTACGTCACCGGGCTTCAAGCCCGCAACCACGTGAATGGTGCTGGAAGTGCGCGTACCTGTTTCGACTGCACGTTGCACCGCCTTGCCGTCTTTCATCACGAATACATTCTTCTGATCCAGTCCTGGTATCACCGCTTCAGATGGAATCATAATGGCATTGTCGATCTGCTCCAGCTTCAGACGAACGTCTGCA
>DATAHE010000615.1:0-3777 GCA_036263355.1 Steroidobacteraceae bacterium
GGTTCAGGAATCATCATCATCACTGCATGTGGCAATGAGCGACCTGCCAGCACCAGCAATTCCAGCGTGTTGTCGAACATCGCCGTGTCGCTGCCATTGGGATTGATGATCGGCGCGATCTTGGAAATATCTTCGCCAAACAGTTCTGATTGAAAGCGGCGTTCGCGAGCACGCATCCAGTTGAAGTTGCCACGCAGCGTGTTGATTTCGCCGTTGTGTGCGATGTAACGATAAGGATGAGCACGATCCCAGCTTGGGAAAGTGTTGGTGCTGAAGCGTGAATGCACTAATGCCAGTGCGGTTTCCATCGCGGGGTTACGCAGATCGGTGAAGTACTGATCCAGCTGCGAGGTGGTCAGCATGCCCTTGTACACCAGTGTGCGTGTAGAAAGACTGCACAGATACCAGGTCTCTGCGCCACCCAGCGTAGAGGTACGCAGATCGGTGTAGGCGCGCTTGCGTATCACATACAGCTTGCGCTCGAACTCTTGCTGATCCTTGATATCAGGACCGCGACCGATGAGCACCTGACGCATGAAAGGCTCGGCCATTTTTGCCGTATCGCCCAGCATGGAGTTATCGACCGGCACTGTGCGCCAGCCCAGCAATACCTGTCCTTCGGATTGAATAATTTGAGCAAATTTTGCTTCGAGAGAACGGCGCAGTGTTGCATTGCGTGGCAGAAACACCAGACCGCAACCGTACTCGCCTTCTGCAGGTAACTTGATGCTGGTCTGCTTGCATGCAGTTACCAGAAATTGATGGGGCATTTGCAGCAACACGCCAGCGCCGTCGCCGGTGTTTACTTCGGCGCCGCTGGCACCGCGATGATCAAGGTTCTTCAGGACTTCGATGCCCTGTTGCAGAATGCGATGCGACTTGCGTCCCTTCATGTCGACGACGAAGCCAACGCCGCAGGCATCGTGTTCAAATTGTGGATCGTAAAGCCCCTGTTTTTTAGGAGCGGTGGCAACATCGGTAGAAACGTCGATAGAAGCGGAAACAGCTGCGGAAACAGATACGTCCTGGTTCTCAGTCAGGGCGGAAGGCGGCGTCGTTACAGGCATCAGAGTTACCGGTCTAAGTTACCAATTCGGGGTTGGTCAGTTTACGGGGCTTGGCGCTTTTGCTAAAGCCTTTTTTGCATATCGCCCCAAAAAAAACGCCGCCAGCGGGGAAGACGCTGGCGGCGCGAATCGAACCGGGGAGGATTGCAATCCCCGGCTCTATACCTGATCAGTTAGCACAACAAAGTCGGTGCAATCATCTCCAGTTCATGCCCTAAAATTTCGCATGAAACGGGATCATGAATGGGACGGCTTTTGTAAACGCAACCAGCATCGCGGGCGCGTTCTGCCCATGCTGTTTCACTACGGGTGGGTTCAAGCGACATACGTCCATCGGGATGGCGTATCAGCAGCATGGTGCCAGTGGCAACAAAGTCCTTCAGCTCCGTCGCACTTTCTTTTGCGCCGGGTGGCAGGACGAGTGCAATCACTTCCGAGTTATCAAGATCGACCATTATCAATTGAGTTTTAAATTCCGATTGCACATGCAGAGCAAGCGGCATGCCAGTCCATTGCTGATTCAAGTATTCCATTTAAGATCAATTACTTGAGGCGACTGTGAGAAGGTCATGGGGTTGGCAAATAACATCACTGAACTGACAACAATTGTCGCAATGCGACACAGACGTGATTTGATTGCCGTTACACGCGATACCGCCTTCGGCGGTTCATCACATCCACTTAGCTTCTGGTTCACGGTATGCTTCGCCATCACTTGCAGGCCATAACCATGAATGACACACCAAGACGCCGTTTGCTGGATCGCGCCGTAAACACACCAACACTGGTGGGTGTGGGAAGTCGCGTCGAAGGCGAGCTGCATTGTCCGGGTGACCTTGCCGTGGCGGGCGCGGTGCTGGGCAACAGCGATGTCGGCGGCTTGTTTACGCTGGCAGATACGGGTTCATGGCAGGGACAACTGCATTGCCAGAATGCAGTTGTCGCAGGAACGATTACGGGCGATCTCGCCGTTCGTCAGAGTCTGGAAATTCGCGGAACAGCGCGCATAACCGGCCGCATCGCGGCTCAGCATGTTGCGATCGCGGAAGGTGCCGTTGTTGAAGGCGACCTGAAAATATTGAGCGGCGAACCGGTGCAACGTTTCTCTGAGAAACGCGAACTTCCACAGGATGAACCAAGCGGAAAGAAAGCAAAGAAATAGCATTTCACTTAACTCTCCTACAGCGACTTCATCGCACTGTCGTGCGCACTCATCAATGCATCCCAATCGCCCGGTAAGAAATGGATATTTCGCTGCACTTTCAATTTATTCAGTGATCGCAGCAAGCGTAAAAGTACGCCATTAATCCATGTTCTTTCAGGCGCTCTGATCATGCCGCGATCAAAGTCCAGCACGACTATCTGCTGATTCGCATCGAAAACAATATTGTGGGCATTCAGATCAGCGTGGTGCACGCCATGCTGGTGAAAGCGGGCCAACGTGCTACCTATCTGTTGCCATTGATCCGTTGATAATGACGATTGGGCCAGTATTGAACTTAAGCTGCGTGCGCCGTCAATTTCCCGAGTAATAAGATCAGCGCGATAGAACAGGCCAGCGATCTCACGCACGTAACGAGCAGCAACTGGTGTAGGAACCGGCAAGTTCAGTTCAACCAGCTTGGCCAGCAAACGCCACTCACGGAATGATCGCGTCGCTTCGGCATTGTGCCACCAATACAAATCCTTGTTGAACTTGGCGATTAATCCGCCACGACGATAATGTCGCAACACCCAGCGGCGCTGATGAACATCATCGCGAATGAACAGAACCTGCCCGCGTCCACCGCTGACAACAGAACCGAGTCCATTTGTCTGCCAAAAGGAGGCTTCAAATAACTGCGAGTCGGGGTTACCGAATAGTGAAGGCTCGTATACGATGCCGCTTTCTACTTTGGATGTTAGTTGCTGCATGTTCAATATGTTGAATAGCGTACAGCTACTATAACAGCGACCCGATTTTTATTGCGATGTTTGCATGATCAATGACGCCCCCAAATCTGTATGCATTCTGCGCTTGTCCGCATTGGGCGATGTGTGTCATGTACTCGCAGTTATACGCACGTTGCAACATGCATGGCCGGAAACAAGATTCACCTGGGTGATTGGCAAGCTCGAAGCAAAGTTGCTAGGCCACTTGCCGGACATCGAATTTATTGTGTTCGACAAAAAAGAAGGTCGAACAGCGTATCGCAAACTGAAGCAGCAACTACGTGGTCGCAAGTTCGATGTACTGATGCATATGCAACTGGCCCTGCGCGCCAGTGTTGCTGCATGGATGATTCCCGCAAAGATCAAACTTGGTTTTGATTTTGCTCGTGCCGGTGAATTGCAATGGTTATTTACCAATCGGAAAATTGCAGCACAAGGCAATCAGCATGTGCTGGATGGATTGTTCGGTTTCGCAGAGTATTTCGGCATTCACGAGCGATTGCTGCAATGGAATGTGCCGCTGACTGCTGACGCAAAACGATACGCAGAGCAGGTTATTCCAGACTCACAGCCAACGCTGGTGATTAGTCCGTGCTCCAGTCATGCAATGCGTAATTGGCGACCAGAATACTATGCCGATGTCGCCGACTATGCGGTTGAACGTTTTGGCATGCGCGTGTTGCTATGTGGTGGTCGTAGTGAGCTTGAGTTGAAAACCGGGGAAGCCATCGTCAGGCGTATGCGACACCCGGCGAATAATCTCATCGGCAAAGACACC
>DATAHE010000616.1:0-2620 GCA_036263355.1 Steroidobacteraceae bacterium
GATCCAAAGCGCTATACCATTCGCACCGTCCCGTCGTTACTTGCCAAGCTGACCGCGTGGGATGATTACTGTGATGGTGAGGTGCTGCTTGATCCCATCATTCGCAAAGTGTTGCACAAAACTCCGAAGGCTTCGAGCCCGCGACAAGCCAGGCATCATAGTCATGCCCATCTCTAAGAAACGTAAAAAGAGAGATCGCTTTGATTTGCCCGTTCCGTTATCCATAGCGCCGATGGAAGCGAAATCGTGTGAAAGCTTGCCTAAGGAAGCAGGCTGGCAGTTTGAACCGAAGTGGGATGGGTTTCGATGCATTGCGTTTCGCAGTAACGAGAGCATTGAGTTGCGTGCCAAGTCGGGAAAATCATTGTCGCGATTCTTTCCGGAGGTCGTTGCAGCATTGGCATCGCTGCCAGTTAAACACTTCGTTGTTGATGGTGAACTGGTAATTCCTGTGGAAGATGTGTTGTCGTTCGATTCGTTGCAGATGCGACTGCACCCTGCGGAAAGTCGAATACGCAAGCTTAGTGTTGCAACACCGGCGCTGTATGTATTGTTCGATTGTCTTGTAGCTGGTGATAACCGTGAGATGATCAGCGAGCCTCTTGCAGTGCGACGCGAGGCGCTTGAATCATTTTTCTACTCACTTAAATCGCCGACGCTACTGCGTCTCAGTCCCTATACAAGATCGCGTGCAGAAGCTGAACGCTGGTTGAAACGCACAGGCGGGTCAGTCGACGGCGTGGTTGCGAAGCGAATTGATCAGATCTACGCATCGGGTGAACGTGCAATGGAGAAGGTAAAGCTGTTACGCACCGCAGATTGCGTTGTCGGTGGCTTTCGATACGCAACCAAAAGCCGCGAAGTGGGGTCGTTATTGTTGGGTCTCTATAACGATGAGGGCAAACTCGATCATGTTGGCTTTACGTCATCCATTGCCAATGCGGACCGCAAGGCATTGACGAAGAAATTGCAAAAGTTAATCGGCGAACCTGGCTTTAGTGGCAATGCACCGGGCGCACCAAGTCGATGGAGTACGGAAAGATCAACCGAATGGGAACCGCTCAAGCCGAAGTTAATTGCTGAAGTTCAGTACGATCATGTCACGGGCGACCGGTTTCGTCATGGCACTAAATTTTTACGGTGGCGACCAGACAAGAGCCCAGAGCAGTGTACCTTTGAGCAACTTAAGTCACCCGGTAGGCCGCGCAAGGTCATCGAAGAAATTATCAAAGGCCTGCCTAAGTCACGTTCGAGTTCGCGTTCACACTCAGGCGAGCTGCGTGTCGAATAAGAACTGGATGAAGAAAAGGGCAGAGGTCTCTCATGTCACAGTTCATCTTGATAGCGCAAACTTCAAAGCGTGTTGGTGAAGCTTCGCGTCGTACATTAAAGGTAAAGGAACTGAGCGAATGTCTGCAACAACTTGCGGAGGATGAGGTTGAAATTTCCACTGCATACCTGTCTGGTGAATTGCCACAGGGGAAAATCGGTATTGGTTATGCGTCGCTACGATCTTCAGCCGAAGTTGCGCCTGTTGATATCCCGCAGCTCTCTGTCCATGATATCGATAGAGCTTTAACTCAGTATTCCCAGACTGGCGGTAAGGGTTCTGCTGCTGCAAGGACTCAGATCATTGTTGATCTCTTTTCTCAAGCCACGGCCGAAGAGCAAACCTTCTTGCTCAAGTTGCTTTCCGGGGAACTTCGGCAAGGTGCGCTGGAGGGCGTCATGATTGAGGCAATAGCGGCTGCGGCGAACGTTCCTGTAAATGAAATTCGTCGCGCCGCAATGTACTCCCCAAATTTGGGAATAGTTGCTTATACGGCGCTTCATCGTGAGCGCGAAGCGCTGATGAAATTCCAACTAGCAACGTTGTCACCGGTGGCGCCCATGTTGGCGGAGACAGCAGCCGATGTCGAAGATGCTTTGGAGCAATTGGGAGGACGCGTTGCCTGGGAATGGAAAATCGATGGCGCAAGAATTCAAGTTCATAAGCACAACGATGACATTCGAATCTATACACGCAATCTCAACAACGTTGCTGCGTCAGTACCCGAAGTGATCGAAGCAGTAAAAAACCTCTCTGCTACCGATCTGGTGCTGGATGGAGAAGTCGTCGCTTTAAATAAAGCCGGACAGCCACTGCCTTTCCAGGTCACGATGCGGCGATTCGGCCGCAAACTGAATGTGGAAACGCTACGACATGAGTTACCACTGTCCGCTTTCTTCTTTGATTGTCTGAAGTTGAATCACATGTCGCTGGCGGACCGTCCTGCAAGTGAGCGATACGAAGCGCTTGCCAGTGCGGTACCGAAGGAAATGCAGATGCCGCGACTTATCAGCGATGATCTGGAAGCTGCAAAACAATTTTATGCCGATGCTCTGGCAAGGGGGCACGAAGGCATCATGGCGAAATCACTCGATGCTTCGTATGAGGCGGGTAAGCGCGGTGCGAGCTGGTTAAAGATTAAACGTGCACATACACTGGATCTAGTTGTTGTCGCAGCAGAGTGGGGGAACGGACGACGTAAAGGAACCCTGTCGAACTTGCATCTAGGCGCGCGTGGAACCAATGAAGGTGAATTCGTGATGTTGGGAAAAACATTCAAAGGTCTGACTG
>DATAHE010000617.1:0-3614 GCA_036263355.1 Steroidobacteraceae bacterium
TGTGACATGTAAAGCGAATAGGAAATCATGCCGAGAAAGGTGAAGAGACGATGACGCAACAGCGAACGGAACCAGCCCTCCTTCCCCATCACCATCGCAATAATCAGCGCCGCCGAAATGAAATATATCACCACGCTAAAGGCGCCCGACTGCGTCACTTGCAAGTACCACAATAGCAGCACTGTTATCGCAAATGCCGACCAGGATGGAAGAATATAATTACCCGGTCTGCACCATGCAGCAATCAGGCATCCCATAAAGTACCCAGCAAAACACTGCAGGATAAAAGAGAAATTGCCGATAAAACTCGATCCGTATTGCAACAACACCAGCGATACGGCAGAGAGCGCCACACACAGGGTCAATCGCACGGCACGCTGCGCCGCCAACGCAACAAAGCCGAACACGAGATACGTATAGAACTCAACGCTGATCGACCAGCTTGGCTCATTGAATGACAATGCATTGTTTGAAAACCCGAGCGCATGCGCGAGAAATAATTGCTCCACGAACGCCTGTAGTCCGGCATCTTTGAAAGCACCACCGTTTGGCAACGTCATACCAAGCTTCATCGATGCCACCCACTTGGCCACCGCCATCATGAGCGCGACGAACAAGAACAACAGGTGCACCGGATATAGTCGGCCAATTCGCAACAGCTGAAACCGTAACATATCGCGAGTAGAGCGCAGCTTGTCTCCGTAGTTCAGATACATTACGAATCCGGACAACACGAAGAACAGATCCACCATGTAGTAGCTGTTGCGAATGATTGGAGTGTTGTACAGCTGCAGATTCCAGAAGGGCATGTGAAACAGCACGACGAGTACCGCAGCGATTCCGCGAATACTTTCCAATTCTTCAATTTTGCTGCCTTGATGCTGCGCCACACTGATACCGTGTTGAGACGAATGCAGTTATCCCGAGAGCACTGCTGCTTCGTCGCATGGAATTAAAAATGATTGATGACTGAACCCAGAATTTCTGATTGCGTGATCGACAATCTACGCAACATCTCTTTTGCCTGTTTCAGCAATGTCTTGTCGGCACGTGCGACCAGCAACACCCGGTAAGCAAGCGTTGAGACCGTCAATGCATCGGCGTAATCCGTTACGGGTGGCGTATCAAAAATGACATAGGCATAGTTTTGACGCCAGCCATTCACCAGCATTTCAAAACGTTTGGTTGCGAGCAGCTCAAGCGGATTGGCAGGCTTTGCTCCGGCAGTCAGCAAAGTGAGGTGGGGATTATCGCGAACACTATGCATGAATGGACGATCATCTGATGTGATAGCTTGAGAGAGCCCAACATCATTCTTGCATTTGAAAAGCACATGTTGCGAAGGACTACGCATGTCGGCATCCACAAGCAATGTTGGTTTGCCGAACTGGGCAAATGCAATAGCTAACTCAGCTGCAAGCTGCGATCGGCCATCACCATGCGCGGCACTGATGACAGCCATCGTAGTCGCCTGATTGGACGGCGGAAAACGTAATGCGAGTTCGGTGCGCAGTGCACGCATCTTTTCACTTCGACCTGCGTATGCATCGTGTGCGTAGACAAGATGATCGCCCGGTACCGCCTCACCCTGCGGCTCAACCATGTCGAAGCTGCGCCGCAATGCCATTTTTCGCATGGCCGATTCAATCAAGCCCGCATGCTCCACATCCGGCTTGCGTTCCTTGTTGGCAAGTTCGGCAATCTGAGATGGCGTCGCCAACTTCAAACTGACGACGACTTCAAGCAGTCCCATTCCAGTACGTCGCATCGCATCCTGAATCTGGACAACACTATCGGGCGACAAATGCAGACGCTCCACCAGCATCGCAATCGCTTCGCGCTCACGCGCACTGCCGGGACTGTACTTGTAAGGTTCGGCAGTCATCACTTGGCCTCACGCGCAAAAGTCATGGGATCAAACTCAGCAAGCACTGGCAGTCCAAGATCACGCTCCAGATCATCTCGACAGCGGATTCGACGCTGGAGCATCAGCTCATACAGAAAGGGCGCACCGACACCACAGAAAATACTCATCACAAACGCCATCATCAGCAGCTTTTGTTTATTGGGTTTGGTCGACTTGATGGGAATTTCCGCTGCGTTCATCAGACTCACATTGCTGTAACGCCCACCGGCGGCGGCCATGATCTTGTCGTAACCATCCAGAGCCTGCTTATAAACCGCCCGGGCTGATTCAAGTTCCAGCGCCAACTTGGCACCTTCATCCTGTTTCTCCTTGGTGCTCATCACTTTGGAGCGCTGCGCTTCGATAGCGGATTTCAGCTTGGCGACCAACTCACGCGCCGAAGCAATATCTGCCGAGTTATTCTTGCCGATATTCTTCATTTCATTATTCAAAGCCGCTTCAGTCGACGCGATCTGCGATGCCAGCTCCATCACTTTGGGATGTTTCGGACCATAGGTCGTTTGATATTCCGCCATCTGCGACTGCTGCGTTGCTAATTGTCCACGCAAGGTCTGCACCAATGGCGAGGCAGTGGCCGCTCGATTGAGATCGTTCTGACTGGATTGATTCGCTTCTGCAGTACGCAAGGCGTTGACTGCTTCCTGATACTTGCCTTCGAGATTATTCAGTACGTAGGCTTCGGTATCGTTAATACCCGCAGTCACTTCCGTCAAGCCGGTACGCTGACGAAATTCACTAACCTTCTCTTGAGCAATATTGACCTTTTCCTTCAGGTCAGCCAATTGCTCTGTATAGCGTTTCGCTTGCACCACGGCCGGATCATTCAAGCGTTCTTGCTGCTGGCTGATGTAAACATCTGCGACTGTGTTAGCCAGAACTGCAGCATCGTTTGCATTCCGTGATTCGGCAGTGACATATATCAACTGGGTACCGGAATTATGAGTAATCGATAACTTTTTCTTGAGCGCAGCACGCACCCAGTCTTCAATCGGCCCTTTACCGGTATAACCTGCAACCAGATCCTTACTGCTTGTCAGATTGAGCTTTTGTACAACTGGCGATAGCACCGGCGCACTCTGCATTAGCTGGATCTGCGTGGCGATATAGTTATCCATCAACATGATGGGGAATGCCTGACCACTCAGGGGATCATTGATTTCATAATTCACAATCACTGTTGCCGTTGATTCAAATGTCTTGGGAAGAAACTTGATAGCAACTGTAGCCAGTACCAGCATTGCACTGGCGATAATCAGGGATATCTTGCGATGTGCCAGTACAATGGCAGTAATCTGCGCCATCGACAAACCGGCCTCACCGGAACCATCGCTAACAACAGGTGGCTCCTGCGATACAGGCGTCGCAATCGAAAGCACTGGCAATTTACGTGGAGTACTCAAAAAATACTCTCCTTCACTTCAATCACATCATCTGGCTCAATAGCTTCGGACATCTCTGCCGAGAATGTCTTGTACTTCTTGTCTTTAAGATGGCGCTTGATGCTGATCCGGCTACTGCTACCGCGAGGCGTAATGCCACCCGCTTTAACGATGGCCTGCAACAATGTCATATCGGGTTCTATGGCGTATTGCCCGGGCTTCGACACTTCACCATGCACATAGAAATGATCTGCTGCAGGAACATAAATCGAATCACCCGCACGCAATGTTTCCACCGGCAGGCTGAA
>DATAHE010000618.1:0-5523 GCA_036263355.1 Steroidobacteraceae bacterium
TTCTTAGCGCGTCGCCGTCACCTTGATGCCTTGCAACGAGCACGCGATCATTTGCAACAGGCACAAGATAGTTTGATGAACAAACAGGCCGGTGAATTATGTGCAGAAGAATTGCGGTTAGCGCAGCAACAGTTAAGTGAGATTACCGGCGAGTTTAGTTCTGACGACTTGCTGGGACGGATATTCAGCAGCTTCTGTATTGGTAAATAAATTACTCAACCAATACAGCAGTTGTGATGACATGAGAAATTCATGTCATCACCAACAGAATCTTCTTATCGTATTTCACGACGATCATGTGGATGCCGGTCGCGGCCACCACCATGATTGTTGTCGGATGAATTGCTCGGAGGAGGATCGTTCTGTGGTGGCGGTGAAGGCGGAGGAGCCATTGACCTTGGCGGTTCCATTCGCGGCCCAGGGTTTACTTGCGGCTCACGTTGCTGCTGCGGAGGTGCTGTACGCAACTGCTGCTCATCACGTACCCACGGACCAATACGACGGCGCTCTGGTTGTTCTGCGGGAGTTTGTTGCGGCGGCTGTATAACGCGCGGTTGATTGGCAGGCTCAGTGGGCTCACGACGTTCTGTCGGGTTTACTCGCCACTCACGGCGAGGCTGATTTGCTTCATCACGCGACTCACTACGATTTTCCATTCCATTGTTTCTACCCCATCGATCAAATCGACGATTATCCGGTGTATCAGGGCTGGAAGCATTATCGCGTTGCATCGGGGTTCCAACATGATCATTGCGCAGGTCGTCGCGACGATTACCCAATCCGCTTCCACGTGGTGATGCCGGTTCAATGACACGAATCGAACCGCCGACCGGTACACTCCGGGAGCTCGGCACGTCAGCTCGAGGAGTAAACGGTGAAGGTCTGCGTTGTACAACGACTTCACGATCAATTACACGAGAGGGTGGTGTCACCACACGCGATCCACCAATGATTGCCGCACGATCAGGCCGGAAATTATCCAGTCGATCAATGGGACGCAAATCTCTGGGGCCCACCGGTAACAGATTGCGATGTACGTTCACTGCTGACGTAAATGTTGCAGATGCAACAACTGAAGCAGCGCCACGATTCACAAACACATCATCGCGTGGTCCACGGCTATGAAGACGATCATATTCGTTGCGATCCAGCAGACTGTTACTCACGTTAACTCGTGAGAGATACACTGCGCTGGCACGATAGTGAGGACGAAAGATTTCTCTTGGGCCGAGTGGAATCCAGCCTACTGAACCGCCGACACTGACGGATATCGAAGCGCCTGGTGTTCCCACCCATGCGACTAACGCCGGTGCATACACGGCGCGAATTTCGCGTCGCCCGGGGACCCAGCACCAACGGTGATGCACTTGTGCCCATCGTCCATAGTGGAACGGAGCGAAGCCCCATGAGGCATCATCAATCCAGGTCCATCCCCATGGTGCAATCCATTCCCAATGACCATATCGATAAGGCGACCAACCCGAGGAAATTCTGTTTGGATACCAGACGTTTCCATAGTCCGCTTCCCAGCGCCAGTAACCATAGTCGTCCAGATCCTCGTAGCCGATGACATTGGCATCCACATAGCGACTGGCAGTGGCATTACGTGCACGTGAGTTGCGCGCAGCGACCCACCGATCAAAGTCATCCGTACGATCGAGGTCATCAAATTGCGCATTCAATCTTTTGTTGCCGCGCAGACGTAACTGTTCCTTTTCTTGAACCGTGTAACGCTGACGTTCACCTGCCACTTCAGCGCTGCCATCTTTAACCTGCACAATCGTCAGATCATCTTTGTCACTGACCTCAATGCGATAGCTGCCGGGTTCTGGAATTGTTACCGAAGCGTTAGGTGTACCAATCTCAATGCTGTCGTCGTTATCCATGCCACGCACAGTGATATTCAACACGCCTTGGTTCAGCTGCAATTGAAGTACGTTATCACTCAGCTCCATCAGTCCCAGCTGGGTGTCTTCATCCAGATGCACTGTGGCCATGCCAATCTGCAATTCAGCGCGTGAACCGCTATCGGTGAATATTTGATCGCGATTCGTCAGTGGCCGATTGAGTCGGGCACTGACCCACTCATCGGACTGAGCGAGCTGTAACGAAACGCTACCTTGAAGATAGCTGATGCGTGCAACGCGCGTGGATGGATCAGGTCCACTGTCATCCTCATCTGCTCGCGATGAAACGCTGAAGAGCGCGATTATCGCGCTCAACATAAGCAACATGATCGCATTGAATTTTAAATTGTTCGAAAAGTAAGCGCTTTTCATGATGATTCTCCCCGTACAAACTCGCTACACTACGCGCCCTTCGAGGTCAGGTAGCTGAAATGAGGTTTAGCCAAACAGTTGATGTCATTGTAGTCGGTGGCGGGCACGCCGGCACAGAGGCTGCTTTGGCCGCTGCTCGCATGGGTGCGAAAACCCTTTTGCTGACGCAGAGTATTGAAACGCTTGGTCAGATGAGCTGCAACCCGGCCATTGGCGGCATTGGCAAAGGTCATCTGGTAAAGGAAATCGATGCGCTGGGCGGCGCCATGGCTATGGCCACTGATCAGGCTGGCATCCAGTTTCGTACCTTGAACGCCAGCAAAGGCCCAGCGGTTCGCGCTACGCGAGCGCAAGCGGATCGGCAGCTGTACAAGCAAGCCATCCGTAAAATGCTGGAAAACCAGCCCAATTTGCAGTTGTTTCAACAAGAAGTGGCCGATCTCATTGTCGAGCAAGGCTCGGTAAGGGGTGTGATTACTCAGGCAGGCCTGCAGTTCCTTGCAACTTGCGTGGTATTAACAGTCGGCACTTTTCTAGCAGGAAAAATTCACATCGGTCTTGAAAACCACCAAGGTGGTCGAGCTGGGGATCCACCCTCAAATCGTTTGGCCGCCAGATTGCGCGAATTGCCATTGCGCATTGGTCGCCTGAAGACGGGTACACCACCGCGTATTGATGGGCGGTCAATTGATTACAGCGATCTCACCGTTCAGCCGGGTGATGAACCCATGCCGGTGTTTTCATATCTGGGATTCAGGCATCTTCATCCGCAACAGCTGCCTTGTCATATCACTCACACTAATGAACGTACGCACGAGATCATTCGCGCAGGGACGGATCGATCACCGCTGTATACAGGCGTTATCGAGGGCGTTGGTCCACGCTATTGCCCATCGATTGAAGACAAGGTGGTGCGCTTTGCGGACAAACAATCACATCAAGTATTCATTGAGCCTGAAGGTTTAAATACTCACGAGATCTATCCCAACGGTATTTCCACCAGTCTGCCCTACGATGTGCAGTTTGAACTGGTGAGATCCATCAAAGGATTTGAGAACGCACATATCACTCGACCAGGCTATGCGATTGAATACGACTATTTTGATCCACGCGATTTGCAATACACGCTGGAAACAAAGCACATTGGAGGATTGTTCTTCGCAGGCCAGATTAATGGCACAACAGGTTATGAAGAAGCCGCAGCCCAAGGTCTGCTAGCAGGCATCAACGCAGCGCGTCGTGCGCAGCAACGTGATGCCTGGTATCCAAAGCGCAGTGAAGCCTATCTCGGTGTATTGATCGATGATTTGATTACACGCGGTACTAGCGAGCCTTATCGCATGTTCACCAGTCGTGCCGAATATCGTTTGTTACTTCGAGAGGACAATGCCGATACGAGGTTGACCCCGATTGGACGCGAGCTTGGTTTGGTGAGTGACGAACGCTGGCAATTCTTTGAAACCAAACGTAATGCTGTATCTCGCGAATGGCAACGACTCGAAGATACAGTAGTTCACCCACATCAATTGACTGAGCAAGAGCAGTTGTCACTGCTCGGCAATACGCTTGGCCGGGAAGTGCACGCGCTGGAATTATTGCGACGACCGGAAGTCACGTATGGAGCTTTGACATCGCTTAGCCCAATTGGCTCGCCCGAATGGCCGGCCGATGAACGTCTCGCGGAACAAATTGCGGCGCAACTTGATGTGCGGGCAAAGTACGACGGTTACATTGTTCGTCAGTCCACAGAGATAGAACGGCAGCGTCGACATCAGGAAACCGCGCTACCGGAGAATCTGGATTACAGCCAGATCAAGGGGCTTTCCAACGAGGTACGGCAGCGGCTGAAAGAAGCTCGGCCGATTACTGTGGGAAATGCCTCACGCATTCCGGGTGTCACTCCAGCGGCCATTTCACTGTTGCTCGTGCACTTGAAGCGCATCAGATATTTAAGTGGTGTGCAGACACTGAATGAAGTCGCAGGCTAAAAGACAGGTAAAGACCAATTTCGAGGCTTATGTGGGGTAAGCGTCATGATCTTGTGATCGTGATCATCGTTTGTTTGAACCAAACTCGATAACGTTCCGCTGCCCCTTCTTCATTCAAAGCTCCACTCAATGACTTGGTTTCTGATCTTTGCCGCTACGGTGATTGGTACGTATTTATGGCTGCAACACCGTGCCAGACAGCGTGAATTGCGCAGTCCCACCGCTGCTCATCGCTCCGGTGCAAAACACATTGGCCAAGCCTTGGTTCTGGAAGCCCCCATCAACAACGGAACTGGGAGCATTCGTCTTGGAAATCGCGAGTGGGAAGTACGTGGTCCCAATCTGCCTGCCGGCGCACGTGTACGCGTCACCGGTGTGGACGGCACTATATTGTTGATTGACCGCACCGCCTGATCGGTTCCGCAACCAATTCACATTCATCTGTATTCTGCGTAAATTTGTTACGCATAGAGTCGCGCGCCAGGACCAACTTGGCGCATGTTTCCATCCATTGAACGCAAGTTTGGGGCAATCGGACTGCTACCAACCGGTTGCGCCAAGCCGAAGCTCAAAATGCTTGATTCAGCTTGCAACCCATGTAACTCTCGCAACCCTTATTGCGATGCAGACCAGTTATTTTCCGCAGGACCTTACCCATGACTGAGAAGAAGTTCGAGCTGACCAACCTCGCCACTGGCAAAAAATCATTGCTCGATGTTAAGACTCCCACGCTGGGTCCTGAAGTAATCAGTATTTCTTCGCTTTCAAAAGATCACGACGTCTATTCATTCGATCCCGGGTTTCTGTCCACGGCGTCCTGCGAGAGCAAAATCACCTATATAGATGGCGACGAAGGCGTACTGCTTCATCGTGGCATTCCCATTGAACAACTGGCGGAGAAAAGCAGTTTTCTCGAAGTGGCGTACTTGTTGATCAACGGTGAGTTGCCTTCAGCGCAGGGGCTGAACGAATTCAATTATTCTATTCAATATCACACTATGCTGAATGAATCGCTGCTGCGATTCTTCAATGGTTTTCACTACAACGCCCATCCCATGGCCATGTTGTCTGGTGTGGTGGCATCAATGGCGGCCTTCTACCACGACTCAATGGACATTCATAATCCACGTCATCGTGAAATATTTGCTCATCGCATCATCGCCAAGATTCCTACTATTGCCGCCGCTGCGTACAAGCATTCATTGGGCCAGCCATTTGTTTATCCACGCAATGATCTGGACTACTGTTCCAATTTA
>DATAHE010000619.1:0-2252 GCA_036263355.1 Steroidobacteraceae bacterium
TTGTGCAACTGGCTGCTTGATATTCCACTTCCGCAGTATGTGAATCGTGTGCAGGAGTCGCTGGTCTCTACCACTTTCTGGGCGGGCATTATCAAGGCACCCGTGTTTGCACTATTAATCGGCATGATTGGCACTTATCGCGGCATGCAGGTACGCGACTCCTCACGCGAGCTGGGACGTTTGACTACCACAGCTGTTGTTGAATCCATCTTTATGGTGATCTTTGCCAACGCCATCTTCGCGGTGATCTTTGTGGAGCTGGACTTTTGAACAACTCCGACAACAGTAACGCTGTAGATCCCGATGTCATCGTCTCGGTACGCGGTGTGGTCAATCGTTTTGGCAATCAAGTAGTACACGACGGCGTGGACCTTGATGTACGGCATGGCGAGGTCATGGGTATTGTCGGTGGTTCGGGCAGTGGTAAATCCGTTTTATTGCGAACCATTCTTGGACTGCAGAAGCCAACCGCCGGTCGCGTGCTGATTGAAGGTGCCGACATCACTGCCATGTCGGAAAAGCAATTGTTGGGTGTAAAGCGCCGCTACGGTGTGACGTTTCAGCATGGCGCGTTGTTCAGCTCCATGACCATTGCCGACAACATTCAATTGCCACTGCGTGAGTTCTATTCACTTAAACAAAGCACGCTCGACGAACTGACCAAGCTTCGTTTGAACATGGTGGGCCTGCCCCCATCTGCTGCTAACAAGCTGCCATCCCAATTATCCGGTGGCATGATCAAACGCGCCGCGCTGGCGCGCGCCCTGGCACTTGATCCGCAGCTATTATTTCTGGACGAACCCACCGCCGGGCTGGACCCGATCTCTGCCAGTGAATTTGATCATCTGGTGAATTACCTGCAGGACAGCCTGAAGTTAACGGTCATCATGATCACGCACGATCTAGATAGTCTGCTGACAGTCTGTGATCGCGTAGCAGTACTGGTTGACAAGAGGATTACAATCGATACGCTCAGCGGCATCATGAACAATCCGCATCCATGGATTCACGAATATTTCCACGGGCCACGTGCGCGCGGAGCAACGAAATGATCATTGCACTTCCCGGAGTCCTACAGCATGGATCGTGATGCCAATTACGTTGCGGTGGGCGCATTCACACTACTAGTCATGGCCATGGCCGTGACGTTTGTACTGTGGTACTCGGATAGTGGTGACAAGCGCGATTACACACCATATGAAATTTATTTTTCCGGCAGCGTTGCGGGATTGAATGAAGGCAGCGCTGTGCGTTATCTCGGTGTGGACGTTGGCACCGTGCGTCGTCTCACACTTAGCAAGGATCGTCCCGACAGTGTGAAGGTCGTCGTATCAATTGATTCTACTGCGCCCATCTCCGGCAACACTCGCGCAAGTCTGGGATTGCAGGGCATTACGGGCTTACTGTTTATCAATCTCAAGCAAGTACCTGGTGTGGATGGCGAACTGCACAGTGGGGAAAAGTATCCCGTGATTGAATCGCAGTCATCGGACATTGATGCCTTCCTTGCCAGCCTTCCAGAGATGGCCGGCCGCATCACTAACCTCATCGACAATGTCAACAAAGTGTTCTCGGACGACAACGTCAAAGCCATCAGTGACACGCTAGGCAACCTGAAACGTGCGAGCAATAACCTGCCCAAAGCCAGCGAACAAGTGCAGACATTGATTGCCGAGCTCAACGATACTGCCAACGAAATCAAGACCGCAGCAGCCAGCGTGAATGGTTTGATGAACGATGTGCGTCCCAATGTGCGTGATGCCATCGGCAAGCTCAATGCCGTATCCACCCAGTTAGCCAATACCACGACACGACTGGATCAGTTCATGGAGAGCAGTCAGGGACCGATGACGCACTTCACCGAGCAGGGATTGTTCGAGCTAGAACGCATGCTGCGTGATGTGCGTTCCGCTGCAACTGAATTCCGCGAGCTGTCGCGATCATTAAAGCAAACACCATCGCAATTGTTGTTTGAGAAGCCAGAATCTGGTGTGGAGATCAAGCCGTGAGGAATGCAATAAGACTGACGGGCGTCTTGCTGCTTGCTTTGTTGGCAAGTGCCTGCGGCACGGCCGATCTGTTACAGAGCAAAGTAGCCGAGCCACAAGTATATGTGTTGAAACCAGCGGATGCAGGCGTTGCACAAGTGGCTTTCAATTATCAACTGGCGGTTGCTTTGCCAACCGCATTGCCCGGCCTCGATACTGATCGTATTGCAGTGTTACGCAATGGCAATCACCTTGATTATTTCT
>DATAHE010000620.1:0-6633 GCA_036263355.1 Steroidobacteraceae bacterium
GCGCTTCAGCATGGTGGAAGTGCTGCCATCAAACTCGTTATTCTTTGATGGCATGCAAGGTTCACGTTTGCCAATTGCTGTTTCGCACGGCGAAGGTCGTGCCGAGTTTATTGATGACGTGCTACGGAGCAAATGCATACCGCAAGTGTCGTTACGATTCATTGATAACGAAGGTCGAGTGGCGGCAAGCTATCCATCGAATCCAAATGGTTCACCACTGGGTATCACCGCTGTTACTTCATTGAATGGTCGCGTTACTGCACTGATGCCGCATCCGGAACGTGTATTCCGCGTCGTGCAGAATTCCTGGTACCCAGACCGTGATGAAGAGTACAGCGGCTGGATGCGGATGTTCCGCAATGCGCGCAAGTGGGTCGGTTGATCGGTCGGTTGTTCAACCCGTCTCGCACATTGCTGTTCAGGTCATTGAGATGAAGGCGGTTGCGAACAGCATATCTATTTAAGGCGTCGGCCGGAGGACCCGGCCGCGAGCTTACACGGATGTACTTGCAGCCTCCTTAAAATGCATATGCTGTTTGCAATCGTGTCGCAACAGATATAGATGCTTCGTTGTTACATCGAACGACCATCAAATTGTTGCGTTGGAATCGCGCTCAAGTCCACATCATCAAGACAGCGTACATTAATGGCTGCCATACGATTGCCCTGTTGATCGGAACCTTCTCCATAAGGATGCATACCGCACACTGGGCAGAAGCGGTGTTTGATGATGTGCTTGTTGAATGTGTAGGTACTGGCTGCATCGTCTGGCGTTAATAAGTGCATGCTGTCGCGAGGTACAAACCACATTACGGCACCTTTGCGCGAGCAGATTGAGCAATTGCAAGTCATGGTATTTTTCAGCTCGCCTTCCACTTCGAACTTGATTCTGCCGCAATGACAGCCGCCTTGATATTTCATGATTAACCTCGGGGTGGTGCACGTTATTCGCTGTGGTGCTGAGTGATTCACTCAGGAATGACTTTCGGGCATCCTAAAGGTTCACGCATCCTTGTCAACCGTCGGCGGAGTGATCAATTTATGCAATCAGGTTCGATCATTCTCTATCCATTGTTTGCCATGATGTTGTTGGTGCTGCTGGTAGTAGTTCTGTTGGGAGTATTACATTCAGAACCGTCCTATCAAAAGCTGTCAGCATCAAGTTCTATCGTAGTGACACCGGTGATGAGCCGGAGTACAACAAGGTGGCGTCACGGCATTACAGCAACCTGTTTGAAATGCCGGTGCTGTTTTATCTTGTAGTCGTGTTGACCTACGTCACTGGGCAGGCAACATTCTGGATGGTGGAGCTTGCCTGGGCCTATGTGGCATGCCGGTACGTACACAGTTTTATTCACCTCACCGGCAACAACGTGAAGCTGCGATTTTCGGCGTTTCTAATCAGTGTCACGATTCTCGTAACCATGTGGATATCTTTGCTGGTGCGCTTGTTGACCTTTTGAACAAGTTGACGTCATCATTGTCAAGTAAAGAGTGACAATTGCCCTGTATTCGCGTAAAAGTTGATCCCTTTTTGGCTATCGAAGCCAGAGCCTTTCCGGAGCCTTATGTCTGAACCTGAGTCTACTGCGCAGATCACTTTCCAGGATCTGTCGCTGCCCGAGCCATTGATGAAAGCCCTTGCTGATGTGGGCTACGAAAATCCATCGCCCATTCAAGCGCAAACCATTCCTTCGTTATTACAGGGTCGTGATGTACTGGGTCAGGCACAGACTGGTACCGGCAAAACCGCTGCATTTGCACTGCCCATTCTGGCTAACATCGATACTCGCCAGCGCGAAGTGCAATCACTGGTGCTGGCACCAACACGCGAACTGGCTATTCAGGTATCCGAAGCGTTCCAGAAGTATGCGTCGCATATGTCAGGGTTTCACGTGCTGCCTATTTATGGTGGCCAAAGCTATCAACCACAATTAACCGCATTGCGACGTGGTGTGCACGTTGTTGTTGGCACACCGGGTCGTGTGATGGATCACTTGAAGCGCGGCACATTGAATCTTTCGCAAGTACGCATGATGGTGCTGGATGAAGCAGATGAGATGTTGAACATGGGCTTTCTTGAAGATGTGGAAGCGATTCTGCAGCATCTTCCTAAACAGCGTCAGGTGGCGTTGTTCTCGGCAACGATGCCAAACCAGATCAAGCGCATCGCACAAACTTATCTGCATGATCCAGTCGAGGTGCTGATCAAGAGCAAAACCACTACCGCCACCAATGTACGTCAGCGTTATTGGCAGGTAAGCGGCATGCACAAGCTGGATGCACTAACACGAATGCTTGAAGTAGAAACCTTCGACGGCATGATCGTCTTTGCACGTACCAAGATCAGTACCGAAGAACTGGCATCAAAACTTGAAGCGCGCGGTTTTCGTTGTTCCGCATTAAATGGCGACATGCCACAGCAACAACGTGAACGTACCGTACAGAAGCTGCGTGATTCGCAACTCGATATTCTGGTGGCAACCGATGTTGCTGCGCGTGGTTTGAACGTGGAGCGCATCACTCACGTTGTGAATTACGACATCCCACTGGATATCGAATCCTATGTGCATCGCATTGGTCGTACCGGCCGTGCCGGTCGCAGTGGCGAAGCAATTCTGTTTGTTGCGCCACGTGAGCGACGCATGCTGGCCTCAATTGAGCGCGCTACACGTCAAACCATTGAACGTATGGAATTACCAACCGTTGAAGACGTGAATAACCAGCGCATTTCGAAGTTCAAGGAGCGCATTACTGACACCATCGCAGCTGGCGAGCTGGAATTGTTCCGCAATGTGATTGAACAGTATGAGTCAGAGCACAATGTACCGGCAGTGGAAATTGCTGCTGCACTGGCGAAGATGGCACAGGGCCGATCACCGTTGTTACTGAATCCACAGCCACGCGAACGTAGTGAAAAACGTTTTGCACGTGAAGAGTTTTCTGACCGGAGTGTTAACACTGGCTCAGGTGATTTGCCAGCACGACATGAGTTCAAGAAACATGAGCGTTCCGAATCGGGTCGCAAAGAAAAGCAACGTGAACACGGTGAGCGTTTTTCAGCGCAGGAAGACCGTGGCGAATCGCGCTTTGCAGATGATCGCGACTCACGACGTAAATCACGTGACGAAAGTGATGCGGATATGGAAACCTATCGCGTTGCGGTGGGGCATGAGCATCAGGTCAAGCCCGGCAATATTGTCGGTGCCATCGCCAATGAAGCAGGTATTGATAGCAAGTACATTGGACGCATCCAGATATTCGACAACTATTCTCTGGTTGATTTGCCCAGTGGTATGCCCAAGGAAATACTGACGCATTTGAAGAAGGTATGGGTTGCAGGTCAGGAGCTACGTATTAGTTTGCAACGCCCCGGCAGTGCGCGATCAGCTGGTCAAGGCGATGAAGACGAGCAGGCGCCGAGCGACACATCCGCAAGTCCGCGTCGTTCATTTCGTGACCGCGGCGACGGCGAGCGTGCTGCAGGCAAGCGCAGCAGTGCGCCACGGGATCCTGGCACCAGAGCCACGCGACCTCCTCATCGTGAGTCACGAGGTGCAGAGCGAGCACCAAGAAGCGGTGCGAGAAGCCCAAAGCCACATCGCAAGGGAAAGTCACGCTAAGTGCATGAAGGAAGTCTCGCGTGTTCGAATGACTTGAAGTGGGGCCGTGTTGGCTCGCTGTCTATTCGAACACGGTGAGAAATATTGCTGCAATCCGATTTCAGAAAGCAGCTGACATCTGGACTGCTAATTCGGATTGCGATCGCCGCTACAGAATGGGCACTACACCAATCAGTTTGTAGTGCAGCCAATGAATCATTAGAAAGTACAGCGCTAGTCCACCGACGACAGCAATCGCATCATTATATTTTGATTCAGGGAAGGTGTTCAGCGGACGAGCAGGGCGGCGCTTCACTGAAATGCGATCTGCCACTGCCCACAACAAAAAGCTTCCAAACAACACGATGTCATTCAGTGTGCCGTTGGAAAGTAAATGTGCGAATGCCCAGAACTTTACTGCGTTCAACATTGGATGCTTGAACATTGTCTTGATGCGGCCCGGCAGATAAGTCGCCAGCAACAACGGAAACACCAGAACCATCAGGGCGGCAGTAACGTGATGCAACCAGAGTGGTGAAGTATAAACAACCGTCGGTTCCATTCGTGCAGTTGCATAGCCTTTGATAATTAGAACTAGGCCAATCAGTGATGACACAGAATAGATTGCACGCCAGCCATTGCCCATTCTCGCCGCCATGCCATCGCGCCAGGCAGGTGCAACAATGGAGATGGAGTGCGTGCCCAGAAAAACTATCAGACCAATGATCAGTAATGTCATGTCAGTCCCCGATCTCTTCTTGGTTTATAGACGCAGGCCGCCGTCCAGTTCGATAACGCGGCCAGAAAAATAGTCGTTCTCAACGATAAATGCTGCGGCTTGGGCCACTTCTTCCGGTTGCCCACCACGACGCATTGGTACTTGCGCCAATACACTTTGCAGTATTTGTTCGGGCATGGAGTTGAGAATTTCCGTATGAATAAAGCCCGGTGCAATCGCGCCGGTGCGAATGCCGTAGCGCGCGAGTTCCTTGGCCCAAACGACCGTCAGTGAGGCGACGCCCGCCTTGGCTGCTGCGTAATTACTCTGTCCAATATTTCCTGCGCGCGAAATACTGGACAGGTTAATGATGACACCACCACTACCAAACTGGATCATGTGAGAGGCTGCTTCGCGGCCACAAAGAAATACGCCCGTCAGATTGACATCAATGACTTGTTGCCAATGTTCAAGAGACATTTTCTTGATCTGACCATGGTCACGTTTGATCAACATTGCATCGCGCAGAATGCCGGCATTATTAACCAGTACATCCAGCCGACCAAAGTCAGCGGCGATTTTGTCGAAACTCGCAACCACTTCAGATTCGATGGCGACATTGCATGGATAGGTTTTGATCTGATTACCGTGACTATTGCATAGCCGTGATGTCTGTTGAAGATCAATCTCGTTGATGTCCAGCAGTGCCACCTGGGCGCCTCGCGAAGCAAACAGTATCGCCATCGCACGGCCAATGCCCTTTCCGCCTCCGGTTATCACAACAACTTTATCTTTGATCTGCATGTTGACACATGGAAGTAAAGCCAGCAGCTATCTTAGCAAGGGTGGTGCACCCATGCGAAGGATTGCCTTAAAAAAGGTGAATGGAAGTCAGCAACAAGCGAAATCTGTAATCAGGCTGCGGGTTTTTTGGCGTGTGTGGCGGTTGTGAGCTCGTTGATTGCAGCTTGCACGCCTTGTTCGAGGCCGGCGATCATGCCGCGAATGTCCATGCTGCTTAACGTAGTCGCCTGTCGTTCCAGCATGGAAGACATGTCACTCACCGAGAACATGCACATGTTGGAGCTGGCACCTTTCAGCTTGTGCGCGGTACGGGCAATGCTCTCTTTATCTTCCCTGGCCAGAGCGGCCTTTAAATCAGTGAATGTTTCCTGTGCTGTCTGCACGTAAGCGTCCACCAGCTCGTTCAGGAAGGACATGTCATTGCCGACCACCGTGTAGAGACGTTTTAAATCGACCTGTGTTTCGGCTTTCACTGCGACATCCGCAGACGACTCCAGTACCGTCTTCACTTGCGATTCACTCAGCATGCTGTCTCTTGATGTGTCTTCTGCGGGCGGTGCGCTTGCGCAATACTGATTGACAATCGGAGCCAGCTTGTCGAGATGCAGTGGTTTCGTCAAAAACTGGTTCATGCCTGCGACAAGGCATTTTTCACGGTCTTCGGGCATTGCGTTGGCCGTCAATGCAACGATGGGCACGTTGCGCTTTTCGGAATCCATGTTGCGAATATGATGCGTGGCTTCGTAACCATCCATCACCGGCATTTGCACATCCATCAGAACCATCGCGAAATTACCGCGTGCAAACAGCTCGATACCTTCGGCACCATTGTTGGCGACGGTCACGTTTGCGCCCAGACGTTGTAGAAAGCGCACGGCCACTTTCTGGTTAACGATGTTGTCTTCTACTAGCAATACATGGCCGGGTAATTGTACAGTAGTCTTTTCAACAACCTTTTCCTTGTCTTGATTGGTGGCGATGCTGATTGGTGAGCGCACTCCGTTGGGAACCCGACGATGCAATGTGCTCAACAAATTTTGTAAATCTCGATGGCGAACAGGTTTACAGAGAATGAAGGTATTGAGTACGTTCGTCAGCTTCTCTGCTTCAATTTTGCGGTTGATACGTGTCAATAAAATGCACTGCGTGTTCTGCATGCGCAATTCGTTGCAGGTCTGGTGATTCAGTATGCGGCTTTTCAGCCCGGCCAGCTGCTCATCCATAAACATGACAGCGTAGGGTTGTTGAATGGTGCATGCATTGCGCAGCAACGTGATAGCGCCTGTGACGTCAGCGGCAGCGTCGACACTGTAACCAAGGAAATTCAATTGACGCGCCAATGCTTCACGGAGCTGTTCATTGTCTGCCGCAATCAATACCGTTTCCTTGCGCTGACCTATCTGTGTCATGCCAGCGGCGTCTTCAACAACACTCATTGGTATGGTGAACCAGAAGCGCGAGCCTTTGCCGGGTTCGCTGGAGACGTTAATCTCACCACCCATTAATTCA
>DATAHE010000621.1:0-5652 GCA_036263355.1 Steroidobacteraceae bacterium
CTTGATAGGCTGGACGCTTCGCCCAGCACGCGAAAGGGAGCGGAAGATGCTGGGTGCGGCACCAGCCACAAGAGGATAGCCTCATGTTCATCAGTTTGTGGTTTGAATAAGGCACGCACGCGTTTCAAATGATCATGAGACAGCTGCTTGAACTTAAATTTTGCAGACCGCTGTCTTACGATCAGTTCTTGTAGGCTGGGTCTTGACCCAGCGTTCATAACAAAAGACTTACGGCAACGACGGCATGACGCGCAACTTGGTGTGCTGGGCGCCTCGCCCAGCACACAACGAAGAGTAGAAGATGCTGGGTGCGGCACCCAGCCTGCAACAGAATAGTTCTTCATCTTCCTCTGTCTTCGGGTTCAATCAACGCGTGCCAGCTCTCGTCGAGTAAGCGCCAACAAAAATTATTCAGCTTCGAAAGCCCTTGTCTTACAACCATCGTCATTCCATAACCTTATCAACCTTCGGGCTTGATCAAGCGTGCCCAGGTAGGGTGCAAAAAGTAAATCGCGTCTGAACTTACGAATGAGATGAATGTGAAGTGGTTAAACGATGTTTCCAGTGAACATTCATCGCTCCGGATTCTGTTGACTTGCATGAAAGCAGGGCATGCGTTGACGCAATTGCGTACTTACGGCGCATACAGAATCTAAAAGTCGTTTCTCCTTGGTTTCATTGCGTATTGGTACGCCTTTTGAATCAATCGAATCGAAGGACTGAATAACGGGAATGACTTTTTCATTCGCTCACGAATCCGGATCACCGTGACATTTGTAACTTCACAGGTATTCAACTTAGGAAACAGACATGATCGACAGGCCAAGACATTCCACCAGACAGCTGGTTCGTATATTGACGATGACGGCATGTGCCGGCGCGACACTTTTTCTGACCACCGGCAGTACCGCTGCCGATTCGGAGAAAGTGAAGACGATCATTGGTGAACAGCTGAAGACCGAACAGGCAGCAGTTGCTTCGCAGAAAAAGATCGAGGCACTGGACTCGGAAACGACCCGCATGCTCGCTGACTATCGTCAGATGACGCAGGAAGCATCCAGTCTCAAAGCGTACAACGACGAGCTCGCTGTGCAGGTTAAATCGCAGCAGGATCAGTTGTCGACCATGTCGCAACAGCTGGTTGATATCCAGACTACGTCGCGCGAAGTACTGCCGATGATGAACAAGATGCTGGATACCCTCGACAAGTTTGTGAAGCTCGATCTTCCTTTCCTTCCTGAGGAACGTTCAGCACGCGTTGCAACGCTGAAAGACATGATGGGAAGAGCGGATGTCTCTACTTCCGAAAAGTATCGTCGTCTGGTCGAGGCGTATCAGATCGAAATGGAATATGGACGCACTGTCGAAGCGACACAGGGCAAGGTCAACGACAAGACCGTTGACTTCCTGCGCGTCGGCCGTATCTCGATCATGTATCAGACACTGGACGGAAAAGAAACGGGTTACTGGGATGTTGACGCCAAGAAATGGGTGGTCGACAACTCGTACTCTGATGGCGTTAAAGCCGGTTTGAAAATTGCGCGCAAGCAGTCAGCACCAGACTTCCTGACTGTTGCCATTCATGCTCCTAAGGAGGCAACCTGATGAATCGCTCACCTTTTGCACTGCTGTCCAAGGCATGTGTCACCTTAATGCTCGCTGTGATGTGTGCCAATATGGCATCCGCTGCTGGCGATCTTGACGAACTGCTGGATCAGACACGCAAGGCGCGTGATGCTGAGACGAAACTGAATCAGGATCGTGAAGCAAAGTTTCTGGCAGATCACAGCAAGCAGGCTGCGTTAATGACGGATGCCAAGAATGCATTGGCTGAACAGAAGTCACGCAGCGCCTCATTGCAGTCTTCTTTCGATTCCAACGAAAAGAAGTTGACCGAAATGCAGCAGCAACTCGATGCACGTGCTGGCAACCTCGGTGAAATGTTTGGTGTGGTCAGACAGGTGGCCAATGACTTTTCATCAACAGTGACCAACTCATTCATCAGTGCCCAGTTTCCGGGTCGTGCTGAATTCGTCACCAAGCTTGCACAGTCAAAGACATTGCCATCCATGTCAGACCTGGAGAGATTCTGGTTTGAAATGCAGCGCGAGATGACGGAGTCTGGAAAGATCGCCAAGTACAAGACGGAGATCATCACACCAGCCGGTGCACTGGGTTCTGCCGAAGTGGTTCGTATGGGTCCATTCGGCGCAACATCACGTGGTGATTATCTGGCGTATCTGCCGAGTCAGGAAAAGCTGGCCATCATGGCAAGACAGCCAGGCTCGAAGTTCCGTTCACCTGCAAAGAGTGTTGAGAGTTTGACTCAGGGTTATACCGAAGGCGTGGTTGATCCAACTCGCGGCGTGCTGTTGACGATCTATTCGCAGCGTCCAAATGTCATTGAACGTATTGAGAAGGGTGAAGCAGTGGGCTATGTCATCATCCTCGTTGGTGCCATCGGTATGATACTCGCTCTGTATCAGTTGATCTTCCTGGTTCGTATACGTGCCGATGTAAAGAATCAGCTCAACTTCATCAACGATCCCGTCAAGGACAATCCACTGGGTCGTGTGTTGGCTACGTTCAAAGGCGACAAAGAGAAAGTCGAAGAGACAGCTGAAGTTATCGAGCTGCGTATTTCTGAAGCTGTGCTTAAAGAAGTGCCACCGCTGGAACGCTTCCAATCCTTCCTGCGATTGTGCGTTGCTGCAGGTCCCTTGCTGGGATTGATCGGTACCGTTATCGGCATGATCCTCACCTTCCAGAGCATCACCGAATCTGGCTCCAGCGATCCCAAGCTGATGGCGGCTGGTATCTCGCAAGCCATGATCGCGACTGTGCTTGGTTTGAGTATCGCCATTCCCTTGTTGTTCATGAATGCCTGGCTGTCTTCACTTTCCAAATCAGTAGTGCAAGTACTGGATGAACAAAGTGCTGGATTGCTGGCTCAACGCCTGGAGAGCAAATCTCATGCTTGAAATGTTCAAGACTGCATTCGGCGCATTGCACACGATGCGCGAACTGGGTGGCCCCGTTGTGATCTGGATATTTTCAGGATGTGTATTGATGTGGGCCATTACGCTGGAACGTTACTGGTATTTCCGCAAGCAGCTGCCGGTTGATTCGGCAGCGCTACTGACTCAGTGGCATGCGCGAGAAAACAAGTATACGTGGACCTCACGCCAGATTCGCGCAGCGATGATTTCGCAATTGAATGCAGCGATGAGCTCCAAGTTGCAAGTGTTGCGAGTGCTGGTACCCATGAGTCCGCTGCTGGGATTGCTGGGTACCGTATCAGGCATGCTGGGTGTGTTTGATGCGATGGCAGCACGCGGTTCAGCAGATGCACGATCCATGGCGAGCGGTGTATCCGAAGCCATGGTGTGCACACTGAGCGGACTGGCCGTCAGTATCACCGGTTTGTATCCAGTGTATTACTTCCGTCGCCGCGTCAGCCGCGAAACCGAATTGCTCGCCGACAAGTTCAGTTATTAACTCCTTATTTGATACAGGTAATCTGAAATGCGAACACGAAGACATGCTTTTGCACATGACGGTGGTGAAACCGGCATTGATCTGGCGCCGATGCTGGACTTCGTATTGAACCTGCTGATCTTCTTCATCATTACCGCGGTGTTTTCCAAGGAGATCGGGTTGACAGTCAGTCGTCCGAACTCCTCTGCAAATCAGGAAAAGAAAGAAGCGGGCAGCATTGTCATTCGAATTGATCCCACTGGTGTGGTGGTGGTAGACAAGAAGGCAGTCGATCTTCGTGCGGTACGTGCAAACATCGAACGCTTGCATGCACAGCGTCCTGATGATGCTGTGGTCATTATTGCAGAAAAAGGCGCGCAAACCGGCATTTTGGTGCAGGTGATTGACCAGGCACGACAGGGAGGAGTGCAGAACGTCTCCATCGCGGCCACTGAACGTACTTAACACAACTATCGTTAACGGGAACTTGTTGCATGCAATCACGTAGACATTCTGAAGCAGAGAGCGAAGACACCGGCATTGATCTTGCGCCGATGCTGGATTTCGTACTGAACCTGCTGATCTTTTTCATCATCACCACTTCTTTCATCAAGGAGGCTGGCATTACGGTTAACAAGCAGCAAGCTTTTACCGCAGAAAGCAAGGAGAGCGGCAACATCCTGATTGCGATCCGTCCCAACGGTGACATCTGGATGGACAAGCGACGTGTCAACCTGCGCGAGATCCGTCAGGTGATCGAACGTATGCATATCGAACGTGCTGAGGACACCGTGGTCATCATTGCGGACAAGGATTCGCAGACCAGTGTTCTGACACAGGTGATGGACCAGGTAAAACTTGGCGGCATTAGTGAAGTATCCATTGCCACTGCCCCTTCTGCGAGCGGCTAAGGACGAGTTTAAACCATGATCATCAATAGACCATTAGCTGTATTTAAAAACCCGATGCTGATTGCAACGGCGATGTCCTTGGCGTTTTCGCTGCTGTTGTTCGGCCTGCTATATTCAGTGATTCGCGTCGGTCATCATGTGTTGGAAAAAACCGATGCGCTACCCACCATTGACTTTGTGCGCCTGCGACGTGATACCGAAGTGGAAACCACACAGCGTCACAAACCGCCACCGCCACCACCACAACCACCACCGCCATCGAAGATGAAGATTGCGAGTGATGTCGGTCCGCAGCAAGGTATGTCTTTGGATGTGCCATCGCTGAGTCTGAAAGCAGACATTGGTGGCGGCATGATGGGCGGCAACAAGGCGACCGCCGCCGCCATGTTCGATGGTGACATTATTCCATTGCAATGTCCGCCAGTTAGCTATCCAAGTGATGCACGTCGTGCAGGCTTGAATGGCTGGGTACAGGTTGAACTGGTTGTTGGCCCCGATGGTTCGGTGCGCAGTGCACGTGCCGTTGATGCGCAGCCCCGCGGTGTGTTTGAAGCGGCTGCTGTCATGGCTGCACAACGCTGCAAGTTCAAGCCCAAGATGGAGGATGGCAAACCCGTTGAACAACGTGGCAAGCGCAAGTGGAATTTCACTCTGAACAAGAGTGGGGAGTAATGACATGAAATTACTTAAGAATAGTATTCACGTTCTGCTGATTGGTGGTTTGCTTGCGGCGCCGTACGCATGGTCTGCGGATTGCAGCAAACCTGAGAAGAGCGAAGGCGAGATGAGTGAGTCCACTTATGCGGATGTGCAATCCGCGATGGAAATGCTCAGCAAGAACAAGACTGCGGAAGCCATCGAAAAGTTGAGCAAGATGTCTGACAAAGGTTCTGAATATGAAAAGGCGTTGGTGAACTACAATCTTGGCATTGCCTATAGTTCCAAGAATGATTACCCCAATGCGGCAAAGGCCTTTGCCAAGTCGTTGTCCGCCAATGGTCTGCCGAGAACACAACGAGAACAGGTGCAGTACAATCTTGGGCAGCTATATATTGTTGTCGGTCAGTTCGATGACGGTATCAAGACACTTCAGGATTACATTGCAAACGCATGCGGACAGGTAACTGCCGAAGCGCACATCTTCCTGGCGAACGCACTGTCTGAAAAGAAGCGGTACCAGGATGCGGCGCCACAGATTGATCTCGCCTTGTCGAAAACCAAGGAACCCAAAGAGCAGTGGTTGCAAATGAAGCTCGCCATCAAT
>DATAHE010000622.1:0-3131 GCA_036263355.1 Steroidobacteraceae bacterium
AGCAACGATTTGTTTGCGCGCTGCAACTCGGTCCATTCCTTGGTACTTCGTTGGTGCTTGATCATTGAGTGCCGCGTTGGCATCAAAGATGTTTATCAAAGCCAAGCCATGTCGCTTGCCCATCTCGTAGTCATTGAAATCGTGAGCGGGCGTGATCTTGACGCAACCGCTACCAAATTCACGATCGACATAACCGTCCGCAATCACTGGTATCAATCGATCCGTTAATGGCAACTTGATTTGCTTGCCAATGAGCTGCTTGTAACGTTCATCTTCAGGATGTACGGCCACTGCTGTATCGCCGAGCATGGTTTCAGGACGTGTCGTTGCAACTACAAGATGACCTGATCCATCCGCAAGCGGATATTTGAAATGCCAGAGATGACCTTGCTCAGCTTCGGACTGTACTTCGAGATCAGAGAGCGCGGTGTGCAATACTGGGTCCCAGTTCACCAGACGCTTGCCGCGATAGATCAACTTCTCTTCGTACAGCTTCACGAACACTTCAGTCACGGCTTTGGATAAGCCTTCGTCCATGGTGAAGCGATCATGTTGCCAATCAACTGAGTTGCCGAGGCGACGCATCTGTTGGCAGATCGTGCCACCGGATTGTTCTTTCCACTGCCATACGCGTTTCAGAAATTCTTCGCGGCCCAGATCACGACGATGCTTGCCTTCAGCATTCAGTTGGCGTTCAACGACCATCTGTGTAGCAATACCCGCATGATCAGTGCCAGGCTGCCACAACGTGTTGTCGCCTTCCATGCGATGCAAGCGCGTCAGCGTGTCCATCAACGTGTGCTGAAACGCATGTCCCATATGCAATGTACCCGTGACATTGGGCGGCGGAATCATGATGCAATAGGGCGTCCCCGAGCCTGATGGTTCAAACCAGCCCGCAGTCTCCCAGCGTTCGTAGTTACGTTGTTCAATATCGCGGGGTGAGTAAGCTTTTTCCATGATCGTGCGGGTGGTTATCGTAAAACGGTGCGTATTCGGTGTAGCTGGTTGAAGACAAGTGGCAATTATAGCGGCGCCGGTGTCCGCTTGCTGCTTTAATGCGGTTAGAATGCCGCCTGTTTTTGCCTTGCGTGAGTCTTAGAACTTGAGGATAAGGACCATGAAATTGAAAAAGCTAATGTTCGGTGCTGTGGTATTGATGATGGTCAGCAGTGTTTGTGCTGCGCGCGATGTTGAAGATTCGGATTTTAGTGATCACAGCGACAGCTCTTCCGGCAACTCTGGATTGGGTTTTGTGGTCTCTGGCGCTGCGGAGTTTGGTGGAGACTCTATCGATTCAGTAAATTATACCGATGGTTCCTCGCAGCCAATCAAAGCCGGTCAAGGCGTCACTTTATCGATTGGTGGACATTACCGTTTCTCTTCCATCCCTCTCGATATCATGACTACGGTCGGATACAAGTACGTTACTACAAAAGCGTCAAACGCCAATATTTATATTGGCCGTGTGGTCCCAGCTATCGAAGTCAGTTACTGGTTTACGGATTCGTGGTGGGTAGGTGCAGGACCCGTTTGGCACATGAATAATGAGTTACGAGGCGGACAATTCATTGCCAATCGCAAATTTGATCCAGCTTTAGGCGTCAACCTGCAAGCCGGTTGGAGATTTGTTGCGCTGACGTACACAAATATCAAGTACACCGACTCAGTTACCAAACAGAAATTTGGTGCTAACAACTTTGGTTTGGCGCTGATTGGCCGCTTCTAGTCAGCTATTGATTTATTTTTATAGAAACCTCTGACCCTTAAGAAAGGGTCAGAGGTTTTTTGTCTCCAGCTGCCACCCGCGTTCGCGGTATTGTTTGTAGCGATCCCGTGCAAGTTGCTTGCGTTGCGCATCGCCATCAACAACTTCAATCACATGTTCTATTGATCCAAGATCATCAGGAATGGATGTTCCAAGATTGATCAATTGCTTGCTGAAGGTACGAGGCGTTGTAGTTCCAATTAACGCCATGATGCGCGCATTCGAGGGCGATGAAGGCGTTGCGATTTCATGAGGAATGAAAGCCTGATCATGGAAGGTCCATAACATGTCGTCGAGCTTTTGCGCTTCGCCACCATCTCCAACCTGAATGGCAACACGCTTCCCGTCTTTGTAAGCCGCGTCCACCAACTGACAGGCGTGACGTAAACGCGCTACGTCGCCTGCTTCGCTGAGGATATGGAACTCGACCGCTGGCATCGACTACTTGGTATTCAGTAAATAATCCACCAGCAGTGGCACTGGACGACCCGTGCCGCCTTTCTGTGATCCGCCCAACCATGCTGTGCCGGCGATATCAAGATGTGCCCACTTCAGATCCTTGGTGAATTTGCCAAGGAAGCAGGCTGCGGTGATTGCACCGCCTTCGCGGCCACCAACATTCGCGATATCAGCGAAGTTGCTCTTGAGTTGATCGAGATATTCATCATCAGAAGGCAGTGGCCATGCGCCGTCTTCTGAACGTTTGCCAGCCTGTGTTAATGATGCGCTTAACTCATCATCGTTGCTGAACAAACCGGAGTACTGGCTACCCAGTGCCACGACGCATGCGCCCGTCAATGTCGCGATGTCGATAACGGTCTTGGGTTCAAAGCGGCGTGAATACGTGAGTGCGTCGCATAGAATCAAGCGGCCTTCCGCGTCAGTGTTCAGCACTTCAATAGTTTGACCCGACATACTCTTCACAATGTCACCGGGTTTGGTGGCAGTACCACTCGGCATGTTCTCGCAGGTAGGAATAATACCGACGAGATTTACCGGAAGCTTTAATGTCAGCGCGGATTTGAAAACACCCAGCACCGTGGCAGCGCCGCACATGTCGTATTTCATTTCATCCATCGCAGCAGAAGGCTTGATGGAAATGCCGCCGGTGTCAAAGGTGATGCCCTTGCCGACCAAGGCAATCGGCTTGTCTTTAACTTTGCCGCCGTGATATTCCATCACGATCAACTTGGGGGGCTCTTCAGAGCCTGCGGTAACCGACAGGAACGAGCCCATCTTCAATCTGCGAATTTCGCTTTCATCCAGCACCCGCACTTTCAACTGGCCACGATGATCGCGTGCCATCTGTTGCGCGGTTTTCGCCAGATAGGTTGGTGTGCAAACATTTGAAGGCAAGTTGCCA
>DATAHE010000623.1:0-6600 GCA_036263355.1 Steroidobacteraceae bacterium
CCAGCAATGCGCGCTGCGATGTAGCCACCCAGAATGGAACAGAGCAAACCCATTGTTGTCTGGATGCCAAACAACAATGGGCTTTTGTGGATGATGTTCCTGATCATGGGTGCAACCACTTCAGGCCTGCCATCGGTCATGCCATTAGCAAGCGCCACATAGGTACACAACAGACTGACAAGAATGATGGAACCCAGCACATCAGCAGCGCCGCCTGCCAACACGGCCTTGATGGATATCTTGATTTCCCTTTTGATCACAGTGATGTCACCCGTCTGAACAGTTGCGTCATTGCTTCTTGGCGAGCAGGTCACGAATTTCCTGCAACAATACTTCCTGACGTGGCGGTTCTGCTGGAGCTGCTGGCGCGGCGGGTGCGGGCTTCTTCAGGCGATTGATTCCCTTCAATACAGCGAATAGCACCAGCGCAATGATAATGAAGTCAAACAAGGTTTGCAGGAACGCGCCGTACTTGACCAGTACATCCTTGCCGGTTGGGTCAGCTCCAAGGCTGGCTGCCAGATCAGAAAAATTGATGCCGCCGATCACCTTGCCCAACATAGGCATAAAGACATCGCCAACCAGCGACGATACGATCTTTCCGAAAGCCGCACCGATAATGACACCCACTGCCATATCGACGACATTGCCCTTCATTGCAAATTCTTTGAACTCTGATCGCAAACTCATTGTCTGGCCCTCATGTGAATAATTGTTCCGGTGCAGAAACAAACAATCCTTACCCGGTCAGCCTTATACAGCCCCGTGGCGAATTATCAAGCATTCTGATCAGCAGTGGAACCCAGCGTCTTTTGATAGGCTGCCATCAACGCCCGAAATTCCACACTTTGCGACTGCAACTCTGCCAGCGTGCCCTGCGCTACCAGTCGGCCATCCTGTAACAGGATGATTTCATCAAATTGGGGCAGCAGATTCATGCGATGCACAGACGACACCACGCATGATTGCTCAAATAGGCGAAACATATGTTGGTGCACCGCTGCTTCGGTGCGCACATCCAGACTCGCCGTCGGCTCATCCAGCAATACCAATTGACTGTCACGCGCAGCGAGAATGCCCCGCGCCAGCGCCAAGCGTGCGCGCTGACCACCCGACCAGTTCGCACCACGTTCGGCAATTCTCTGGTTTAATCCATCAGCAGTGACATCAACAAAGTCATCCACCTTGGCAACCTGTAACGCCCGCAGAAATTCACTTGCAAGTGGCTCGCCACTAACGGCTTCACACAGCGCCAGATTTTCGGCAATAGTGCCCTCGTAAACTTCAGCATCTTGTGGAATCAGTGTCACCGATGTACGCAAGGTCCTCGCGGCAACAATGGGATCAATAATTTTTTTCCCATCCAGTTCGCAATTAATCGTATCGGCAGGATATAGACCAGCCAGCAATCGCAACAACGTACTTTTTCCCGAACCACTCGCGCCAATCAACGCGTAGCGTTTACCACGTTGTAGATTAATGGCGATGTCGTCTAAGGTGTTGTGATCCGTTCGACTGGCGGGGTGACGATAGCTCACCTGCGCGACATTCAGATTACTCCATGTAACTCGCTGCGCAGAAGAATCAGTTTGCAGATAAGAAGCAACTAGTGCATCGCGAATGATGTCAGCACTTGCATAGTCCGCCTGCAAGCGTGCAAACGCCTGAAAGTGCGCAGCAACTGCCGTGACCACACCGCCCGCCTGCTGTGCGTACTCCCATACCATATAAATATTTCCTAACAGCAATGCCTGATTAACTGCACTGCCCTGTTGTTTTGTTGAAGCCAGCCATGCGAATTCAACAACGAGCAAACATGCCAGCGTGCGACTGCACATCTCAACCGTGAACCACTTGAATTCGTTGATCGCAATAGATCGTTTGACAGGCTTGAAGATATCTTGCAAGCGATGTTGCAATAGCCTGATCACTGCGCGCGTTTGCCGAAGCGCAAACAAGGTGGTGGCATTGCCAAGCGCGTCCATAATAGTCGAGGCATAACGTCGTTCGGCGTCATTCTCTTCCACAGCGAGAACCAGCATTTTTCGATCAAATGCCTTCATGGAAAAATGGATCACGAAGAATCCAATCACCGCCGTAATACCTAGCGCGGGCTGAATCAGCCACAGCATGATAATGGGGCCAAACAATCGCACCAATGCATTGAGGTAAACGAACTGATTTTCGGCGAAACCTGCCATGGAATTCACGGTCTGTTGCACGCGATGCGATACCGCGCCAGAGTGTTGTGACTCATGCCATGAGAGTGGCAGCTGCATTAAACGTTCAATCAATTCCTCCGACATGCGTTGTCGCAATGTCAGTGACACATGGCGTTCGAAGAAACGACCGGGTCCATGCATGATCCAGCTGACCAGATGAATGCCGAGAATAGCAAATAGCCACATCGCCGCTTCACGCATTCCCGCGAAGCCTTGTTGCTGAAATACATTGATTGCGCGGCCCGCCACGTAGGGCACGGCCAATAACACCAGTTGCGCGCCCAATAATAGAGAAAGCCCCAACCACAACGCACCGCGCGCGCCAGCGGCGTAATGCCACAGGGCTCGATACAGCTTTGCCAGGCCAACCAGGGAATTATTCTTGCTCATGAATTGCAATGATTGAGGTGCACATTAATTGCGAATAACCTTTGCCTGATCAAAGTAGCGATATTCCTTTTCCTTGCCATTCTGTTTTTGGCGCACAACCTTGGTTTCCAGTTCATAGGAATAATGGCTTAGCTGTTTATCGATATCATGACCGTCTGGATCAGTAGCATTCACTACTGTCAGTCCCTTCACTGCTACGGGTCGAAGCACCTCTGACTTCAACTTGTTAGTCACGCCAGATGATTGTGTCAACGATTCGTACAGCACACGACCATCAGCATGATCAAAGGGCAATCCGAGCAAGTACGCGACTGTCGGTGCGACATCAACATTGCCACTGGGCATGTTATTCGTGAATTCAGATTTAAATCGGGGGCCGCTTGCAATCAACACATTGTGTACATCGCGCGGGCTGAAACTGCCGTGCATGCCACGATACGATGATGTGCAACCACAATATTCAATACCTGATGTAGTACCAACCGAGGCATCCGCTTCGAAAGTAAAACTAACAATGATGTCGGGACTATTACGTGCAGTGTTTTGCAAGTTAAGCAAGGACAGTGGCAAAGTGCCCGGCATCTTTCCATAGCGCGTGGCATCGACAAACACAGCGCCATACTGTTTGTGTGACTGAAAGAACGTCACCAGCTTGCCCACAAAGGATTTATCATGCGACGGCACATAGTAGTACTCACTACCGCCATCCATCGCAATTACTGCATAAGGCATGTTCAGATATTTGGCATCGGGAATCCGGAAGTCACCGGTAGTGACCGAGCCATTCCTGCAAGCGCTATACAGTGACAATGGCTTGCCTGTGTATATAGATGTCCCATCCTGCTTGATGCCACTCATGATCGGATTGCATTGCGGGCCGCCCCCATCAAATGCCATCAACCCCACTCGGCGAAGTAAATCAGCGCTGCGCACTTCGCCGGATACTGAATATCCATCCGCGCTGATATCACCCACCTCACCATTGACAATACTTCGTAACGGAAAGACATCGAACGCGCCGGAGATATGACTATGACCGTGATCCGAGACCACGATCAAGTCAGTTGTATCACGCCAACCCAGCTTGCCGAGCTTTTCCAGCAGCAAACCAAGAATCGCATCATTGGATTGCAGGGCATTAAGTGTTGCAGCTGAGCCGGGCCCAAACGCGTGTTCATTGGAGTCAGGATTCTTCAACCACAACATCGACAATTGTGGTTTAACTGTCGGCAACACGTAATTGAGAAAGACACTCGCTTGATAAGCATTCAATGCTGCATTGGTGATGGCATCCTGCTTCGATGGATCAGAAGTAAGGCCATCATTCATCAATGGATACACATCACTACCGGAGAAACTTGCCAAAGGATAAGCAGAGACTGACTGCAGTTGATGTGCATTCGCCCAATACGCGGGCAACTTGTAGCCTGCTTCGCTCAACGATTTTGCTTGTGCGAGCGGCAACACTGTTCTGTCATCCAAAAAGAAATCAGTTACTCCCTTGCTCTGCAAATAAGTCGGCCCGCCCTTGCCGACGATAGCAGTTACCATCCCTGCCTGATGCGCCACTTCAAATAGCGTTGGCACTGCAAGCAATTTACCTTCCTCAGCCTTATCGAGCGCACGCAGAATGGAATAATCCTCAGTAAAGATCGGCGCAGAAAAATCGACTTCGCGATTCGTCGAATCTTTGCCCACCGCCTTCGGCGCCCAGAAACTATTACCGAAGAATCCATGTTTGCCGGGATAGGAGCCGGTGGCGAAGCTCGCGGCATTGATCATCGTCAATGTTGGATACGTGGAATGGTTATCCTGAAAGTTGACACCACTATCACGCAGGCGAGCCAGATTGGGTGTGGTCGTGACGGTTATCAAATCGGGACGCAGTCCATCCCAAACGAAGATGATCACTCGATGCATCTGAGCAGACTTAGGCCCCTGCTGACTAACGTCCTTTGCCCAAATCGGTTCGAGAACAGTGGAAAGCAGAATCAGGGCAGAACAGGTAAAGACACGTCGCGCGAAACTCATTTACTCTCCAACACAACAACTCAACACAAGCTGGCAGCGTTTTACTATTGTTCCTCGAGAAACCGTCAAAAACACGAAGCTTTTCGGACCACCCAGGGAAGAACTCACAGCGATTTCGCGAGGAACAATAGTGAATGCTGCATTTCACTCCGAACTCCAATGGTATCAAATTGTCATGAATGATAAATTACGCGTTCTTTCCCACACTAGTTCCTGATCATGACAACTATCAAGCAAGACGACGTCATTCAAAGCGTCACCGACGCGCTGCAATACATCTCTTATTATCATTCGCCCGATTTTGTACGTGCGATGACCGCGGCATACGAAAACGAAGCAAGCCCTGCCGCCAAAGATGCCATCAAACAGATCCTGGTGAATTCACGTATGTGCGCAGAAGGACATCGTCCCATTTGCCAAGACACCGGCATTGTCACCGTATTCTGCAAAGTAGGCATGAATGTGAAATGGGATAGCACCATGACGTTGAATGAAATGATCAACGAAGGGGTGCGTCGTGCGTACAACTGGCCCGATAACAAATTACGCGCGTCGATTGTGAATGATCCCGCATTTGGCCGAAAGAACACGCGCGACAACACACCTGCTGTGATCCATATCGAACTGGTTGCGGGCGACGAAGTCGAAATCTCCGTTGCCGCCAAGGGCGGTGGCTCGGAAAACAAATCCAAACTGGGCATGCTGAATCCATCTGACTCAATCGTGGATTTCGTATGCGAAATGATTCCGGAGATGGGCGCAGGCTGGTGCCCACCTGGCGTACTGGGCATTGGCATCGGTGGCACGGCGGAGAAAGCAATGGTGCTGGCGAAGGAATCACTACTTCAGCCAGTGGACATTGCCGAAGTACGCGCGCGTGGCCCACAAAACAATATTGAGAAGTTACGGCTAGAGATCATGGATCGTGTCAATGCACTCGGCGTTGGAGCACAAGGTTTAGGAGGATTAACCACTGTGCTAGATGTGAAGATTATTGATCATCCCACGCATGCTGCATCACTGCCTGTAGCGATCATTCCCAACTGCGCCGCAACACGTCATACACATTTCGTTCTGGATGGTTCCGGCCCAGCAAAGCTTGATCCACCCAGTCTGGATATCTGGCCAAAACTCACTTACGAAGCAACACCTGACTCACTTCGTGTGAATCTGGATACGTTAACCAAGCAAGAAATAGCGCAATGGAAGCCGGGCGAACGTTTGTTGCTCTCTGGAAAAATGTTGACCGGTCGCGATGCAGCACATAAACGCATTGCGCAATTGCTTGAGGAAGGCAAGCCATTGCCAGAGGGCTTGGACTTCCACAATCGCGTTATCTACTACGTGGGTCCGGTTGATCCAGTGGGCAATGAAGTCGTTGGCCCGGCAGGTCCCACCACTGCAACACGCATGGATAAATTCACCGAGACCATGCTGGGTAAAGCCGGATTGATTGCGATGGTGGGCAAATCAGAACGTGGTCCCGAAGCGATTGAAGTCATCAAACAACACAAGGCTGCTTATTTGATGGCAGTCGGTGGCGCTGCGTACCTTGTATCGAAAGCCATTCGTGGCAGCCGCGTTGTCGCCTTCCCCGATCTTGGTATGGAAGCCGTTTATGAATTTGAAGTGAAAGACATGCCAGTCACTGTTGCAGTAGATTCGAAAGGCGAATCAGTGCATGAAACTGGGCCGCAAATATGGAAGGCGAAGATTGGCAACATTGCGGTTAAGCTCGAATAACGATCAAGGCGTGATCTTCAAACAAGCCGTGGGGTGGAATGCAAGGCGATGATCGTTCTCGACAAGATCGTTCAGCAAGGAATTGTTCAGTAATGCAACGTCTCACCTGAAGTTGATGACGGCAATTGATAAATAGTTCGCGAAACAAAATCCACGATCAACGTGACGACAAGCTTGCTGTTATCAAGTGCCGACCTTGGATTGTTTGGATCTG